>JBJKRD010000395.1:0-8027 GCA_046704925.1 Opitutaceae bacterium
TAATAGGACTGGCCGATCACATCGTAGGCGACCCCGTACGAATTGAGGCGATCGAAGAACGCCTTGGTCTTCTCCCGGTTGCCCCCCTGGTCGATGTGAATCATGATCAGCGGCCGCGCCGAGGGCGCGCTGCCATCGGCGACCCCGCGGATACCGGCCTTGATCAGGGCGGCAAAGTTGTCCCAATTCCCGGGCAGCCGGCCCCCCGGCCAGAGCATGCCGTTCGTCACTTCGTTGCCGATCTGCACCATGTCCGGCAACGCCCCGGCCGCCCGGAACCGGGCGATGGTATCGCGGGTGTAGCTGTAGACCGCCGGCACGAGCTCGGCGGGCGTCTTGCCCTCCCAAGCCTTGGGGACGAATTGCTTTCCCGGATCCGCCCACGTGTCGGAATAGTGAAAATCCAACAGAAACCGGTAGCCCATGGCCTTCGCCTCCAAAGCCTCGGCCAGGGTGTAGTCGAAGTTGTTGGGCAACCGCGTCGGCGTGTGGAAGAGGCGCAACCGGATCCAGTTGTAGCCGTGATCGCGGAAGATCTGCAGCCCCGGCTTGGCCACGCCATCGTCCTTGAATCGCGCGCCGTGCGCCTCGGCCTGCCGCAGGAATGACAGATCCGCCCCGACGGCATACAGGCCCAGGTCTGTCCGGGCGTGCGCCGAACCCCCGGGCGGTGTTGCCGACGCGGGCGCCACACTGGAGCACGATACCGACAGCATCATCCACGCACCCAGCGAGAGGGCGGATGCACCTTTGATGGCAATGTGAGCTCGCGGGTTCATGGGGCCAGATCGGTCGGTTGGGGGAGTCGACGCGGAAGGCTCAGGGCGAAGCGGTATCGGACGCGACCGGATCGTCCCACAATCCCCGCTCCTGCGCGATCGTCAACTGTGTCGTCGGCCGGACCTGCGGGCCCGCAACGTACCGGAGGCGGCGGGCCAGCCTTCCTGCGACGGACCGGGCCGCCCGCAAGGCGGCGCTGCACGCCAGCAGCCGTTCCAGGGCGCCACCGGCTTCGCTGATCGAGCCCCGCGGCGCCCGCGCGGAGGGGCGACGCATTCATGGCCAATCCCACCGTGGTTATCGCGAATAACAGGGATCTCATTTCAAAGTCCGATTCCGCCGTGACTGCCCGCGCCGGCGTGCAGGTCGGTTGCCTGCGGATGGCTCGGGTCCCGGCGCAGCACCCATCTTAGCAGGCGGCGCGCCGCCGACCGCCGGCCGAGCCCCCCAAGCGCCTGAGCCTCGAGGAACCTCGCGGTCGTCGTCTGGCGCGCCTGCAGATCATCCTCGAACAACAGCATTGTCGGGAGCGACGTGGCGAAATAATCGATCTTCGCCGGGGCGGCGGCCAGCTGGCGCGCAAAGGCGCGCAGGTCCCGCAGGAGACTTCGCGCCCGGTCTTTTTGCCCGAGCCGCGCCCAGGCGAGGGCCGAGAAATAGGTCATCTCGGAAAACCGGCGGACGCTCATCTCCTGGAAATCGCCCGCGAACGTGGCGGCGGTGCGCCAATGCCGCGCCGCGTCGCCCTTCCGGCCGGCCGCGGCATACGCTTCGCCCAGCCAGAAATGGATGTCGCTCTGGTTGGCCAGCAAATGCCGGGCCTCGCCCAGGTTCTCCGGGGCGGTCAGGGCGAACTCGAACAGACGGCAGGCCTCGGCCGCGCGTCCCGCCGCCAGGGCGGCCCGCCCGAGCAGCAGGTGGGTGCGTACATGCTGGCCCAGAGCCTGCCCTTCGCCGCCCTCCCACGGCTGGAACCTCCGCCGCGTGACAATCCGCCGCGCCTGTTTGGGCCGGCCCGTCTGGTTGTAGAGCGCACAAAGTTCCACGCTGAGATCATCGCGTTTGCCTACCAGGCGCGGATGGCGGGCCAATTCGCGCAGGCGGCGGATCGGCGCCACGCCGAGGCGCTTCCACAATTGGTCGCGCTCGTACAGCAGCCGCGCATCGCCCGGACTCGCGCGCCAGGCCCGCTCATAGGCCGCGCGCGCCTTGGCTGCCTGCCCAAGCTCGTTGAAATAGGCGATACCCAGATTCCTCCAGGCGACGGCGTTCGCCGGCTCCAGCTCGACCGCCTGCTCCCACCGGGCTATCGCCTCCCGGTGGCGGCGACGGGCGTACAGCAGGTTGCCGAGATAGAACGGCGCCCGGGCATCGCGCGGATTTGCCGCGATGGCCCCCTCCAGGATCGCGATCTCCTCCAGGCGCGCTGGAAAACAATAGTCCGGCGATGCCGCGGATGCCGCCGCCAAGGCGCGTCGTGCCGCCCGCCAATCGCCCAGCCGCCCCCACAGCCAAGCGCGGTAATACCCCAGCAGCGGCGCCGTGCCATCGTGCCGTCCCGGCCGTGCGCCGTCCAGCAGGACCAGCGCCTCCTCCAGGAGACCCGCCCGGGCATGATCCAGCGCGAGGTCGAGGTGTACCTGCGCGTCGCAGTCCAGTCTGTCACCCTGCAGATGGCGCGCCCACCAATCCAGCGGGTCGAGCGCCAGCGTCGCCCGCACCAGCTTCGCCGCCTCCGCGACGCGCCCCAGCCTTCGCAGTACGACCGCTTTGAGATCGCGGGCGCGCAGGTTGTCGGTGTTGACGGCCAGCGCCCGCTCCAGATGGTCGAGCGCCGCCGGCCAATTGCCGCGCGCGCCGTCAATCTCGGCCAGGGCATGGTGCCCGGCGCCCACCCAGGCGTGATTCCAGGTCGCCTTGGCGAAGGCATCGTACGCCTCCTCAAGCACGCGCCGAGGGTCCTGTCTGGAGCTTGGCCCCTGGCCGCCCATCGACCCAAGGCCGTCCGCTTGATGCCGCAGGCAGCGACCCAATTGGTAGAATGCCTCGCCATCGGCCGGGTTGGGATTGCGCGCGGTGAGCCGGACGACGCTCGCGCGGAGGTGCCGCCCGGCTTCTGCGAACTCCCCCCGGCGCAAATGCCAGCGTCCCAGGGCGCATTGGCACCGCGCATCCCCTGGATCCCGGCGCAGCGCCTCCCGCCAGTACGCCTCCGGCGCCCGGGTCGCGTGGCGGTATTGCTCGAGGTGCAGCCCGGTCAGGTAAAGCTCGTCGGCGCTGGCCATCTCCGCCGGGCCCGGAGGCTCCTTGGCCGCCTCCGGATGCAGGCCACCCGGCGCCGGCTGCGGATGGTAGCGGATCAGCTGCCGGCCATCGGCCGTCGTTACGTCCAACGTCAGATCGGCCGCGCGGGACGAACCTCTTCGCGGGACGGTTACCACCAGCGGCTTGTCCGGCGTCAGGTCCCTGACCCAGCGCGCCAGCACCCGGCCGCCGCCCTTCAGTCGCACGACCGCCGCGCGGCGCGGGGCGGTCACGGCCACGCCCACCCGGACCTCCAAGGGCTCCATTCGCAGGCTCACCGCCGCCTCACAATTCGCCTGCTGCACCGGACCGATGGCACGGATCGGATACCAATACTGGCTCCACGCCTTGGTCTCTCCGGGCTGCAAGAACGAGAAATCCGGCTGGTTGTCGGTGTAGACGCCGGCCATCAGCTCGATGTACGGGGCATACACGCCCCATTCGTCGGGATCGGTCAGATTCCGGTCCCAGGCATAGCCGAATTCGTGATTGCCCCATGTCCATTGCTTCTTGCCCGGGGCGATATGGTGATCAGCCACGTGCACCACGCCGGCGGCGGCGGCATGGTCGTAACCCCCGAAGAAGTCCCCGCGGCTGCCCAGGCACATGTACGACGTGGGGACCGGGATGTTTGCGTACCAGGAGAGATCGTCGGGAGAATAACGAAGCGGCTCCCGGCTCGATCGATCCGCGCTTTGGCGTTTGGAATTTGGAGTTTGGGATCTGGTCCCAAATTGCGAGGGTCCACCTTCGCCGGACGGGGCCGTGGCGTGGCCGGGCACAAACTGCCGCGGCACCTCGGACGGCGGCACGCCCTGCCGCCCGCGGGCGGCATAATCCACGCCGTAGTACCGGCCGGAACACCGCGGGTAGGTGCTCATCGCGCGCTTGGCATGATCGGCCACCGCCACGACGTCGGGAGGAAAGAACGATTGGTACCGCTCGTGGACCCGGGCCGCGAGGTTGGCCCACCACAGGAACGTGTGCACGTCGTCCGTCCGATTGTAGGCCCGGACCTTCAGCTCCAGCACCGACCGACCCGGATGCAGGCATACGCCGTGCATGCCCTTCATGCGCGCCATGGGATCGTGTTCCGAAAGCCACACCGTCGCCGCGCCGTCCGGATGACGTTCGATCTCGACGTCGGCCGGCATGAAGGTCGAGGGGCGGTGGTGTTGCGGCCAGTTGAACTCGATCCCGCCGCTGACCCAAGGACCGGCAAGGCCGACCAGCGCCGGCTTGATGACCGGCTGGTGGTAGATCAGGTCGTACCCGTTCGTCCGGTCGGTGACCCGGTGGATGCGCCCCCCCAGCCCGGGCAGGATCATCACCCGCAGGTACTCGTTCTGCAGAAAGACCGCGCTCCAGTTCTCCGGCACCGCCGTTTCGGCGATGCGATCGGTGAAAGGCAGCGGGTAGACGCAGCCGTTTGAGCCTTGGTACACCCGGCGCTCCAGAAACATCGGGTTCCGGTCCGGTGCGCGCGGCTGGTAGGTGGGCAGCACCACCGTTTCACGGCGGACAGACACGGGCCGGGCCATGGGAAAGCAAATTCGTCATATCCTTAACCCAATCCGGCCGCGCGCACAATGGACACGGGGCGGAAAAACCTGCACGATCTTATGCCATGATGGCGGCGCGTCACCGTCGGGAGGGCTTTGCCGGCCAGCACCTGGTCGTGGTTCCGAATCCCGTCCGCCAGAGCGCGGTCGGCCATCCGTTGCTGCACGGACTCCTGGTCACCGACGCCGGCTTCTTTCCCCACGCCGCCGGCCACTACGTCGAACGCCGGGGCGGCACTTCGACCCACCTGCTCATCGCCTGCCTCCGGGGCGCCGGCTGGGTGCGGGCCCGCGACGGCGCGCAGCGGCCGATGCGGGCCGGCGATATCGTGTGGCTCGAGGCCCGCGAGCCGCACGCCTACGGCGCCTCGGAGGCCGACCCCTGGACGATCGCCTGGGCCCATTTCACCGGCGACGAGTGCGCTGCCTGGCGCGTCCAGCTGGGCTGGATGAATGCGCCCGGCGACGTCGGCCACCTGCCGGCGGATCGTCTGGCCGACCTTCGGCTCGACCAGGTGTACGCGGAACTCGAGCGCGGCTACGCGATTCCCCAGTTGGTCGCCGCCTCCGCCGCCCTCCGCGCCTCTTTCTGCGCCGCCGCCCGGATCTGGGCCACCGCGGCCCCCAGCCGGTCCGCCGCCGAGCGCGTCGCCACGGTGCGCGACCAGATGCGCGAAGCCCTGGGGCAGACGCACCGGCTCGCCGAGCTCGCGGCCGCCGCGGGCCTCTCCGTGCCCCATTTCTCGCAGATCTTCCGGCGCCAGACGGGTCATGCGCCCATCGACTACCTGATCCGCCAGCGGATCCAGCGGGCCTGCCGGCTCCTTGACACCACGGACGTCGCCGTGGCCGCCGTGGCCGCCGCGGTGGGCTACGACGACCCGTACTACTTCGCGCGCAGCTTCCGTCGCGTCATGGGCTGCTCGCCCCGCGCCTACCGGCGCCTGATCAAGGGCTGAACGCGGCCGGCGGCCGGGAAACGTGCGCCCCCTGCCGGCGCCGCCGCCCGCACGCCTGCTACCGGACCAACGGGCTTTGCCAGACACAGAGGAGCAGCGCTTTGAGCTGCGCGAATCGCGCCGCGCCCAGCTCGGCGCTCCATTCGGACTCAATGGCGCGAAGGATGTCGTGGATCTTTGCGTAGGCCGCACTGCCGCGCTTGGTAAAGCGAACCAGGCGCGCGCGTCCTTCGTCGGGAGCATCGGACCGGTCGAGATAACCGAGACCCTGCAGGCTCCGCAGCAACTGGTTCATGGCCTGCTTGCTCATGCCGGCGCGGGCCGCGAGCGTGCCCGGCCGGACCCGGTCCGGCCCGGGATACTGGAACACCGCGATATGCGGCGGGCGGAGCTCGCCAAACCCGGCCGCGTTGAGGTCCCGGATGAGGCGGTGGTGGATGGCCTGGGCGGGCACCCGCAGCAAGGCGCCAATCAGCATGTCCTCGGTCCTGGCCGCCGATTTTTTCGCAGAGAAAGTTGACATCGGTCGTAAATTGCGTTTACCGTATTTTTGGTAAACGCAGTTTAGCATAAAATCGTCCCATGACAACCCAGACTCCCGCCGTCCAGCTCAACCCCTCCGCCGAAGCCATCCGCCTTGGACCCCTCGTCGTGCGCTTCCTGATCACCGGTGACCACTCCAACGGCAGCCTCGCCGCCTTCGAACTCACGGTTCCGGCCGCGCAACGCCTGCTGGCGCCGGCGCACCGCCATGATCACTTCGAGGAGACGATCTACGGCCTCGACGGCGTGCTGACCTGGACCGTCGACGGCCGGCCGATCGCCGTCGGCCCGGGCCAGGCGCTCTGCATTCCGCGCGGCGCGGTCCATCGCTTCGACAATCACGGCCGCGGCGACGCGAAGGTGCTCTGCGTGCTCACGCCGGCGGCGATCGGTCCGCAGTATTTCCGGGAATCGGCGGAGGTGATCAACGCCGCCGCCGGCGGCCCGCCGGATCATGCCAAGATGGTCGCAATCATGCTCCGCCACGGTCTGACGCCGGTGCCGCCCTCCCCGCAATAAGGTCCGGCGCCACCTCCCGACAGGCCGCCCTTCGATAGGCGCGGCACACGCCCGGCAGAGGCGGCCCTCTTCAGCAAACGCGCTCGACGCCCCGGGAGAAATGGCCCTTCATAACCGACACGCCGTCCCCGTAGCTCAACCGGATAGAGCAGCGGTTTCCTAAACCGTAGATCCCGGTTCAAGTCCGGGCGGGGATACCAAGTGGGGACGCGTGGCAGACTCGGGCCGAGGCGCCGTCGGCATGGTCCGGTGCCGGGCGACGCCCAATCAGATTTTCACGCCCGAGACATCAGGAGCCGCCTTCATACGGCGTGCCCTGGTGAAAACGCAGCCGCCAGGAACCGGATTCCCGCGACCAGATCGAGCTCCGCCGCCCGCGCAGGACGACGCCGTCGTAAGTCACGGCGCTGTTGTAGGTGACTTGGGCGACGTTTGGCGCCAGCAGACGCGCTTGGAAGTCGGGAAGCGGCAACACCGCCCGGATGGGCTGCCGCTGCCCGCCCATGATCTCCTCCCGGCTGTAGATCCGACCCGACCGCCCGAATTCGACGAAGTCCTCGGCCAAAAGCTCGCGCATCCGCTTCCGGTCGAACCGCGTCTCCTCGCGCCAGAGTTCCTCCTCCAGGCGCTGCAAGGTTTCGCGATCTTGTGGGCTCAGATCCATGTGCGCGGGACCCCAAGGGCCATTGACCGACCCTCGCCACTTTGGCGATCCCGCCCGCTCCAGGCAACCGGGCAATCTCGGACGAAACGACGTCGGCCATTCCGCACTCGGCAATTCCCTCATTCCGCCCGCAGCGCCACCACGGGATCCACCCGAGCCGCCCGTCGCGCCGGCAGCCAACAGGCGAGCAGCGCCACGCCGAGGAGGAGCAACAGCACCATCGCATAAGACGCCGGATCCACCGCGGCCACGTTGTACAACAGCGCTTTCAGGTAGCGGGTGAGCAGCAGGGCGCCCGCGATGCCCACCGCCAGGCCGGCAGCCGTTTTCCACAAACCCTGGCGCAGGATGAGCGCGACGATCTGGCCGCGCGAGGCGCCCATGGCGCCGCGGATGCCGATTTCCCGCGTGCGCTGCGACACGTCGTAGGCCAGCACGCCGTAGAGGCCGATGGCGGCCAGCAGCAGGGAGAGCGCGGAGAATGACCCGAGCAGCAGCGTGACTCCCCGCCGGGGCATGAGCATTTCGTCGAGCCCCTGTTGGAGGGTTTGGACGAGGTAGAACGGCACCCCCGGGTCGATGGCGCGCAAGCGGGCCCGCATCTCCCGCAACACGTCGGCCGCCGGGCGCGGCGCATGCACCAGCACGTTGAATCCGCCCAGCGACCAGCCATTCATCGGCACAAAGAGGAAGGGG
>JBJKRD010000396.1:0-6409 GCA_046704925.1 Opitutaceae bacterium
GTCGACATCCCGGCGGGAAAACTGACGATCAAAGACGCCCACGATGCGGTGGTGAAGGCCGCCCTCGGCCGCGAATGGACGGTCCAGGAAGATTCCCACGCGCGGGTGGTGATTCATCTGCTCCACCGCCGCAATGAAGCCACCGTGACCCTCATGATCTCGGATAAATCCGTGGAGGCGTACTGCGTGGGCTACGCGCTTGATCGCGACGGCAACCGCAAGAAACCCGAGGAGCCCAAAGGCTGGCTGAATTACCTCAAGCGGGACATCACCAAGAATCTCAATGCGGCGGCCTACCTGCCGGGCAAATAATCGCGCGTCGTCCCCGACCTGACGGTTTCCACGGACGCCTGGCCGCCCCGGCGGCTGGTGCGCCACTCTGATGCGTCCTCCGATCTCCCCGCCCTCCGTTGCCTCGGCCTGTCGGGTGCTGTTTGATGCGCGGGGCACGCGCATCGACGCCGACGGCGAACGGCCGGCCCTGCGCGTCGCCATCGACCGGCTGGCGGGCGACGAACACGAATCGCTGCTCGAGACCGCCGTGCAGCCGACCCTCGCGGAGGGCGTCCATCTCTTCCGCGGGGCCGGAGTCGTCGCCGGATTCGCCGTGGCCGATCCCGGCGCCGATCTGGAGACCGGGACAGCGGACCTGTACCGCCGCCTCTTCGGGGCGCTCGACGGTCAGCACCCGTACCGCCTCTGGAACTACGTTCCCGGGATCAACGCCGTGGCATCCGGGCTCGAAAACTACCGGCGCTTCTGCCGGGCGCGCTCACTGGCTTTCGAGAGTCGCTTTGGGGCCGATTTCGAGTCCCTGCTGCCGGCAAGTTCCGCGGTGGGCTCCCGCTCCGGCCCGTTGGCGGTCGCGTTTGTCGCCGGAACCGCGCCGGGGCGGCACCACGAGAATCCCCGGCAGGTGCCCGCCTTCCAGTATCCGCCGGAGCACGGCCCGCGCCCGCCCAGCTTCTCCCGGGCCACCGTGGCCACCACCCGGGATGCGCTCCTCGTCTTTATCTCCGGCACCGCCGCCATTCGGGGGCATGTCACCGTGGCGCCCGGCGATCTCCCCGCCCAACTCGCCTGCACGCTGGAAAACCTGCGGGTGATCGGTGCGGTCGCAGGGGCCGGCCCGGCGATCGGTGCCCACGGCGCCTGGCGGCGGCGTTTCAAGGTGTATCTGCGCCGGCGTGACGACCTCGCGGAAACGGCGGCCCGTCTGGAGCGGGAACTGCTGCGGCCCGGAGACGAAGTGGCGTACCTTCACGCCGACATCTGCCGGGCCGACTTGGTCGTGGAAATCGAGGCCACCCTGGTCCGTCCGCTCGTTGCCGTGGAAGATCGGGCCCCGGCGACCTGAGCCCGCGCCGATGGCGGACTCCGGGGCTCAGATCGGCCGGGCGGGCAGCTGGATCCTTTGCGTAAAGACCTCGGAGTTGGCCTCGGCCAGCATCCACCAGTAGTCCCCGGCCGGCATGCCGGCCGGCGGTCGGATGAGACCCGCCTCATACGCGGCCATCAACCGCGCGCCCTCCTCGGTCAGCACGCGGATCATCACCTCCGCCAGCGCGGGGAACGCGTGCCGGTAGTGATCGTCCTCGGACGGCCGCACAGCGCGCGCCAGATGTTCGGTTTCGGCGGATGGCGGGAACGCGGCGGTCGGCCGCCCGGCGGCGGGTGCCCCGCCGCGGACGGAGGCTTGCGCCGGAAAAACCAACCGCCAGACGTCGCCCTCGCGCACGTAGAGCCGCACGCCAAAGTCGATGACGTTGTCCGCGAGCACCGAGCCCAGCGGCGGGCGGATCAGATTGCCCGGATCGCCGGCGGTGGCGTTGGGCGTCATATACGGAGTCGCCGGCGACGCATCCGGATCGAGGTCATAGCCGGCCTCAAAAGTGCCGGGTGATCCGCCCGCCGTGCGGGTACGCCGGACCTCCGCGCGAAAGAGCAGGTAACGGCGGGGTGCGGTCGCGCTGGACGTTATCTGCTGGCGGACGATCTGGTATCCGACGGCGACCGGAGCCGAGAGGTCGGCCGCGGTGGCCTCGGAGTCGGCCTTGACGCTGAATAACCTCAGCCAGACGCCGGCCACTCCAAACCGCAGGTCTTCCAAGCGCGCGGCGCCGAGATTGAGCGATCCGGCGTGCGAATTGTCGGGCTTGCCCTGCGTCGGCACCGCGGCCGGCTGCCATCGCCCCGACAGGCGGGTGTCCGGCAACACGGTCACGGCGAGCGCCACGCGGCCGCGGCCGTCCGGAATCGCCCCTTCCAGGTCCTGCGCGAGGCGGTCGAACACCAGCCGGGCCTGCGCCGCGGCGCCCAACCGCCCGGTCGAACGGGCCCATTGGCGGAGGACGGTGGTGACGGAACCAAGGACGATCGCCGTCAACACCACGGTCAGGGCTGCGGCCATCAGCAGCTCGACGAGCGTGAATCCCGGACCTGACCTGGCATCCAACCCCGCCCCCGGCTTCGCCAAGGATTGAGTGCCCACGACTTCGGGGCCGATCGGTCGAAACCTCGCTTGCGGATGGAATCCACAGGAGCTCACGGTCGCAGCGCAAATTGAAAAACGATCCATTGGCGATCTGCCGCCGGGACCTCGCGCGCGGGGTCAGCCGCGGGCCGCGTCGCGCCGGGCGTCGACGGTCCGGCCGGTACCAGGTACGGCCATCGCACCGTCACGGCGATGGCGAGATAACCGGCGCCCGATCCGTAAGGCAGATCGATCTGCCGGGTGGCCTCGATGGCAAAATAGCGATCGCGGCGCGCGATCCCCGGCAATGCCGGATCGTTCAACGGCCGGTCCGCAGCCGGTTCCACGCCGTCGTCGCACAATACGCGGCGGCCGTCGTGCGTGCCCACCAACAACAGCGGTGAACTCGAACCTGCCTCCGGCACCGCCGCCGCCAGCCCCTCGAATCCCACGACCGCCTGCAGCCGCTCCAATTCCTGCCGGATGCCGCCGGCCAAGCGAACCAGCGCCTCATCATCGAGCACCGCGCCGGTCGAGCGCGCGACCGAACCGAACCCGCCGAGTACGACCACCAGGACCACGCCCAGAAGGGCCACGGCCACCACGACCTCCAGCAGCGAAAACGCCGCCCTCCGCCTGCCGTCGGCGATCATGGGGCAAAGGCGCCGGCGTCATCGAGCGCGGTCAATGCCCCGGAGGAGCGCACGAGCACGCCGCGAACGTTGTCCGGATTGTCGAACGCCAGCCCCGCGGCGCCGGTCCACCGGCCCGCGGTGAGCACGATGCTTCCACCGCCGGTGGTGCCGCGCGCCGCGTATTGCAGGTGGTAGAATCGCCCGGCCGCCGTGCCGTTGATCGTCAGCGGATCGGCCGCGGCCGAGAGAGCCGTCGAGCATCGCGCCGCCGGCCAATCCGGGTTGCCCGGAACTTCGGCGGCGGATGGCGGCACCACGAAAATCCCGCGGGGAAGCTCGTAGCCGCCCCCTTCGCCCAACCACTGGCCCGGATGCGCCGGGTCCTCCCGCACGACCTGCAGGTGGCGAAGATGAGAACCGGCATCATCCGGGTCCACCGCGACGATGAGCCGCGCGTTCACCCCGTCCCGCACCGCCTGGAGTCGGGCGGCGCCGCACAGGCTGGCGACCAGATCCTGCCCGCCCTGCAGGGCGGTGGCGTCGGCGGGATTCCGCCAGCCCAGTCCCACCAGTCCGGCCAGCAGCGCCAGCAGCGCCAAGACCACGAGCAATTCGATCAGGGTGAACGCCGGCGCCGGGAGCGCCCCATCCAGACGTATTGACCGGTGGCGCGGCATGCGCGAAGCCTCATTTCCAACTCAGGACCATGCCGGCCGGGCCGCCGCCCCGGCCGGCGGTGTAAAGGGCGATGCCCGCCCGAATCCCGCCGGGCGGCAGATCCGCCCCCGCAGGCGCCACGTCGATGCCGTCCGGGCCTCGCACCGCGGCGATGGGCCCGTCGTCGGCATCCCGGATGAAGCCGTCCCCGTTGCGATCGACCAACACGCCGATCTCCGTGTTCCCGAACGCGTCGGCCAGGCGCTCGTTGCCGCTGAAGTCGGCGACGCCGTCGGGATGGTCCGGGTCGACAAAGTCGCCCACGGCGAAATCGCAGAAGGCAAGCCGTTTCAAATTGCCGTTGAGATCGGCCGCGTCCGCCACCGCCGATCCGTCCGGATTCCGACCGCTCAGCGTCCGGACAAAACCCAGCGTGTCGGCGGCGGTCGCAAGTTTGCCATCGGTGCCGAGTACCGGATAGCAGCCGTACTCCAGACGGTATTGTTCCAATCCGGCGAGCCACTGGCCGAATTGCAGGCGCGTCCGGGCCCGCAAGGCGCTGGACCGCGCCGCCCCCAGGCTCGGCACCAGAATCCCCGCGAGAATCGCAATGATCGCGATCACCGCGAGCAATTCCATCAGCGTGACCCCCGTCTCCGATCGCTTCCTGAAACCGCCGGTTGACCGCCGGGCGCGGAGCCCGCGGGCCCGACCGCCGGCGCCAACGCCGTCCACCGACGGCCGTCCGCGCACGCAGAAACACGCCACGCATCGGCGGAGGCAAGCTTGCATAGGGGGAGTTCCTGACCTAGCGAAACCGTGGCCGGCAATCAACCGCTAAATGATATTTTCCCAAATCCGGTATGCCGCGCGCCGCGCGCCGGGCTTGCGAAGATGCTCCCGTCGGCGAACATTTACCCCCGGCCGCTGTCTGCCGCGGCGGCACTAACCCGCCGTCATTATGAAAAGCGCTGTCTTCTTTCTCGTCATCGGAGCGATCATCGGGGCCTACGTCATGCACGTTTACGAACAGCGCGATGCCGCGAATACCCATCCGTCGGTGGCGGCGCCCGCCGCCGCCACGCGCAGCGCCGCCACGGACGCCAAGGACTCGCTGTCCCAAAAACTCGCGGAATGGAAGCTCACCCCCGATGACATCAAGCAGGATTTGGCGCGGACCGGCGAGGTCGTCCGCTCCAAGGCGGCCGGCCTTCGGGAAGGCATTGCCGATGCGCGCGTCGTCGCCGTCATCAAGGCAAAGTACCTCCTCGACTCCCAACTCTCGGCCCTGGCCATCGACGTGGATTGCCACGGCGGCGAGGTCACCCTCAAAGGTTCGGTGCAATCCCCCGAATTGATCGGCCGCGCCATTGCCCTCGCCCTCGAGACCAGCGGCGTGCACAACGTGGTGTCGCGACTGACGGTGAAGCCATAGGGCGGCCAGCCGGCCTGGCAGACCGGCGGCCCGCGGTCGCCACGCGGCCCGAACTACTCCTCGTGCTGCAGCGTCGTGATGACCGTGAAATCCTCGAGCGTCGTGGTGTCCCCCTTCACGTCGCCACCCGCGGCGATTTCCTTGAGGATCCGGCGCATGATCTTCCCCGACCGGGTCTTGGGCAGGCCGGCGGCAAAGCGGATCGTATCCGGCTTGGCGAGCGAGCCGATCTCCCGGGCGACGTGATTGCGCAGGTCGTTCTTCAGTTGATCGGAGGGCGACACGCCGGCCTTGAGGGTGACAAACGCCACCAAGGCCTGGCCCTTGAGTTCGTCGGGGCGGCCGACCACCGCGGCCTCCGCCACCGAGGTGTGTGAGACCAGCGCACTTTCCACCTCGGCGGTGCCGATCCGGTGGCCCGCCACGTTCAGCACGTCGTCAATCCGGCCGACGATCCAGAAATATCCGTCCTTGTCCTGCCGGGCGCCGTCGCCGGTGAAGTACACGCCCGGGACCTCGCTCCAGTATTGGCGTTTGAAGCGTTCGTCATCGCCCCACAGGGTTCGCAGCATCGACGGCCACGGGCGCGTGATCACAAACTTGCCGCCGGAGTTGCGCGGCGCTTCCCGACCGTCCCCGTCGACGACCTTCGGCACGATGCCGAAAAACGGCAGGGTCGCCGAACCCGGTTTCGTGGGCGTGATGCCGGGCAGCGGTGTGACCATGATGGCTCCGGTCTCGGTCTGCCACCACGTGTCGACAATCGGGCATCGCTTCTTGCCGATCGTGCGGTTGTACCACATCCAGGCCTCGGGATTGATCGGTTCGCCGACCGTGCCCAGGAGTCGGAGCGAGCGGAGATGGTGGCGGTTGACCAAGTCGTCGCCCCAGCGCATGAAGGCGCGGATGGCCGTGGGCGCCGTGTAGAAGATCGTGATGCCGTGACGGTCGATGATGTCCCAGAACCGATCCCCCTCGGGGTGGTTGGGTGCGCCTTCGTACATGAAAACGGTGGCGCCGGCGGCCAGGGGGCCGTAGACCACGTAGCTGTGCCCGGTCACCCAGCCGATGTCGGCGGTACACCAGTAGATGTCGGTGTCCTTGACGTCGAAGACGTACTTCGTGGTCAGCGTCACGCCGAGGAGGTAGCCCGCGGTAGTGTGCAGCACGCCCTTGGGTTTGCCCGTCGAGCCGCTGGTGTAGAGGATG
>JBJKRD010000397.1:0-7090 GCA_046704925.1 Opitutaceae bacterium
CGGTCACCACCCCAACCCCACCGGCGCGCCGGGCCGGGGTCCAGCCAGAGCCCCGCGGCCGCCCCGAGACCGACGCCGATCAACACCGGCACCTCGCTCGCCGCGCTGACCCACAGGCCGACGCCGCCGGCCACCGCCGACGCAATGAACCACCGGCGCGCCGCCGGCCGGTCCGGCAGCCAGGCCGCCGTCTCCCGTTCGGCCGGCCCCGGGGATCCATCGCGGCCCGCGCGGACGCACCCGCCGCCGCCGGCGATCAGGAACAGCACGGTCAGCAGGCTGCAGGCCTCGAGGATCCCGTGATGGTCCGGATAGTCCGCCGCGAAGTACAGGTTGAACGGGAATGCCGTCACCATGCCGAAGGCCACCAACGCCGCCGCCGCGGCGCCAAATCGCCGCGCCACCACCGGCGTCATTCCGCACAGCAGCAGGACCAGCAGGATCGGGTTGGCCACCAGCGCCGCCTGCTCCACGGCGAGGCCGAGCGGTCGCCCCGACGCCGCGTGGTCGATCCACGCCAGCAGCCCCAGCCACCAGCGGAACGCGGAGGCCCAGTAGGTGGCGCGCCCATCGGGGGCGTTGTCATAGTCGACGTGGTGGATCCGCCAGCCGCCTCCGGCCAGCATCATCTGCGTCTGCATGATCCATTGATACCCGTCGTCCCCGATCGCCGGCAGGATCAGCGACCGCCGTCCCCGCGCATAGCCGGTGGGCGACGACGAATCGACCGCCGGCGGATCGACCATCACACCGTAGTACCGGCTGATCTTGTCGACCTGCGCAATCCGCCGGGCGCTGTCCCCGGCCAGCAGCCCCAACGCCAGCAACAGGACCGGCACCCAATAGCGGGATCGAAGCCAGGAATGGAGACGCATTTTATTCGGCCGGGGCGACTCGCAATCTGCCGGGCCCAGGCGAGGTTTCAAGGCGCTTCGCCGCGGATCCGGCCTGCGCCCGCCGGTCGACCCGGGACTCAGGACCCGCCGTCCGGCTTCGCCCCTTCGCCGGTGATTTCACTCACCAGACGGAAGAACGCGCGTTTGCGCGCGCTTGAGATGCCCCAGTCGACCGGCACGCTCTGGTAGCCCTCCGCGAACCCCTCCCCCGCGCGCCGGTAGTCGAAGAAACCCCAGGATGCGTACGCGCCGACCGCCGCGGTGAAGTTGTTCTCCGGCCGGTCAAAATCGTAATGGTCGTCCTCGTTGAAGAGGATCGGCTTGGGCGTGTACCCGGACACCGCCCGGGCGGCCGTCACCATGGCCGCGAGGCGCGCCGGGTCGGCCACTCCGTTGCCATGCATCAGCAGGAAGTCGGCCGTGCGCACCACGTTTTCCCCCGGCACGGTGCCGCCTCCGTACGACACGCTGACCAGCAGCCGCCGGCCGTCGCGCGTCTCCCCCTGGACCCGGGTGATCAGCTCCGACACGCGCGCCGGCTGCAGGATCGCGTG
Source organism: Opitutaceae bacterium (assembly GCA_046704925.1). GTDB lineage: Bacteria > Verrucomicrobiota > Verrucomicrobiia > Opitutales > Opitutaceae > Fen-1467. The sequence goes on from JBJKRD010000397.1 coordinate 1,451, forward strand.
GTCGTAGCGCACGTTGCACTCGTTGTCGATCTCCACGAGCACGTTGCGATAGCCGTGGTCGAGGATCCAGTGCGTGGCCTTGTCGGTCGCGCGGATCACCGCGGCCTCGTCGCGGATGTGCTCGTCCTGTCCGAAATAAAAATAGCCGACGATGGCCACCATCCCGAGCTCGTCCGCCCGGTCCAGGATGCGCGCCAGGCGGGCCATGTATTCCGGACGCAGCGATCCGTCGGGCCGGATGGCGGAATTCTCCCACGGCTGCGCATTCGCATACCCGGTCGGCGAGCCGCCCTGGAGGTTGATGGTGAATGCGAGCAGGCCGTGCCGCCGCCAGGCCGGCATCGCGGCGATGAACTCCCGGGTGTTCCGTTCCGCGTCCCATTTGCCGGTGTCGGGATAGGCCCAGCGCGAGACGGTGGCCGGGTTCAGGTCGTCGAAGATCCCCTGGACCATCCGCGAATTCAGGAGCAGGCCCTCGACCTTGTGCCCCCGCCACACCCGGCCGGCATAGGTCGGCTGTCCGTTGATGGTGAATTCGTCGCCGACGATCCCGACCGTGGTGTGATGGGCTGGCGTGGTCTGCGCCCATGCGAGACCGGCCGTGGCCCCGCCCAGGATCATCAACCCGGCAATCGACGAACGAATGCTCATGGAACCACATGTTGCCAGCGTTCGGGACCGATTTCGAGTCCATCGTTCGGGTTTCAGCGGCCGGACCGGGAGGGCGATCACCCGGGTAATGTTCTCCCGGCACCGTAACCGCTTCGCGGTCCGCCATCCGCCGGTTTCCTCCCGGAGGCGCCGCCGGCGTTCTACTTCGGCGGGGCAAAATCGAAGGGCATCTCGATTTTCGTCTCGACGGGCCGGCCGCGCACCACCTGCGGCAGGAATCTCCAGTCCCGTATGGCCGTCAGCGTCGCTGTGCCGAACGCCGGATTCGTCGCGCTCTTCAGCTTCGCCTCGCGCACCCGCCCGCGCGCATCGACCAGGAAATCCACCACCGCCCGGCCCCGGGTTCCCGCCTGGAGCAGGGTCCGCGGATAAACCGGATCCGGTCCGATAAAGACCCGCACCGGCGCCGCGTCTTCTCCGGCGATGCGGTCGGCGACCATTTTGTCCAGCGCCGCCTCCCGGACCGGCGGCGGCAGGTCCGAAGTCAGCACCTCGACGCCCCGGAAAAAGACATGGTAGTGGTACTTGCCCGACCCGACTTCCCCGGCCACGGGGACTTGGAGAAACACCGGATCCGGTATCCCGGCCCGCAGCGGACCGATCTGGTGCACGAAGAGAACGTGCCCCCGCCGGTCCGTATGCATGTCCAGCACGATGAATGTGTCGTCGAGCGCAAAGGGCGACTCGAATGTCGCTGAGAAATACAGGCAGTAGTTTATCGCCGACGTCTCCAACTGATCGTACGTGTCCCAAGTCTTGACGTCGCGCACCGAAACAAAAAACGGCATGAACTCCTTCACCGGCCGCAGCGCAAGCCGGTTGCTGAAAACCGGAACGAGCTTGCCCTTGTCCTGGACGCACGGCTGGTCGCCCGAGACGTTGTGCACCAGCATGAACTTGCCGTCATGTTCCGCAAAGAAGGCGAGTTGAGCCGACAGGGGCGCGACCGGCGCGGCCAATCCCAGCACGAGCGGAAGCAGGGCGCACCTCTGCACCACCGACAAGCACCGGATACGATCGCGGCGGGGCGGGCTCATGCGGCAAGCGGTTTAAGCCTCCGGGAAATAAACGCCTGCTCGAAGATGGCAAGCCCCCCAGCGGCCAAACGGCGGGATGGCGCTTCCCGGCCGGGTGCCGCCCGGACCGGCTATTTCGGCGGCGTGAAATTGAACGGGATCTCGACCTTCGTCCCCACGGGCTTGCCGAGGTGCACCCGCGGGAGGAAACGCCAGTTGCGGACCGCGGCCAGCGCCGCGTCCCCGAACGCCGGGTCGGTCGCGCTCTTGACCACCGGGTCGACCACCCGGCCTTCGGGATCGATCTCGAGATCGATCGCCACCGCACCCTTGACCTTCGATTTCAGCAGCGCCGCCGGATACTCCGGGTTGGGCCCGACGAACAGCTTCGGCGGAGCCTCCTTTTGCCCGGCGATGCGGCTGGCGACCATGTGGTCCATGGCCGCCTCCCGCTCGGCCGGCGGGACTCCCGAATGCAGCGCCTCCAGCCCGTCGACGAAGACATGGTACCGGTAATTCCCCGGGCCGAGCTCCGACGGCAGCGGCACGACCAGCGTGACGGGACTGGGCACCCCGGGTTTGAGCGGCCCGATCCCATACAGGAACAGCACATGTCCCTTGGTCAGGGTATCGATGTCCAGCACCAGGTACGTGTGCTCGAGCGCGTACGCGGATTCAAAGGTGGCCGTGAAATGAAACGCGAAGTTGACCCGCTCGTCTCCGATCCGGTCGAAGCTCGTCGACTCGCTGACGTGGCTGACCGCCACGAAGAACGGCAGATACTCCTTCGCCGGCTTCAGGGCATACTGGCGGGCCGACGCCTCGACCAGCTTGCCGTCCACCTCCACGTACGGCTGGGTACCCTGCGCGCTGCGCACCAGCTGCGCCTTGCCTCCTTGCTGGACGAACACGGCCATCTGGGCCGAGACCGGCGGAACGAAACCCGCCAGCCCGAGGAGCATCGCCGTCAGGAGGCGCGGTCCCCTGGCGACGTCGGGACGTTTGGCGGCGGCGGCAATCCAGAACCAAGGGCAGGCAATGCGGGGTGTTTTCATCGCGGGATTTGATCTTCAGGAGCCTTGGGATACCGGCCCGGCCGCCGGAACGCAATAGCGCGGCCCGATGAATGCGGGGCCGGCGCACCGGTGCGAAAAATCGCGCCGCCGCGGGCCCGACCAGCCGCCCCCTCCGCCCGGGGAGCGGCGACCGGCCCCGTTACTTCGGCGGGGCGAACTCGAAGGGCACCTCCACTGTCGTCGCCACGGGCCGGCCGTGATGCACCCGCGGGAGGAAACGCCAGAAGCGGACGGCCGCCAGCGCCGCTTCACCAAACGCCGGCTTCGTCGCGCTCCTCACGACCGGGTTGATCACGCGCCCCTCGGGATCGACCACGAGGGCGATGGCCGCCTCGCCCTTGACCCGGGACTTCAACAGCGCCCGCGGATATTCGGGATTCGGCCCGATGAACAGCTTCAGCGGCGCCTCCTTCTCCCCCGCGATGCGGCTGGCGACCATGCGGTCCAGCGACGCCTCCTGCAGAGGCAGCGGGATTCCGGAATGCAACACCTCCATCCCGTCGACGAAGACGTGATAGACGTATTTTCCCTCGCCGAGCGCGGAGCTCATCGGCACGACGAGCGCAACCCGGTCGGGCACGCCGGGCTGGAGCGGTCCGATCTGCTGCAGGAAGAGGACGTGGCCCTGTCTCTCGGTATTGAGATCGAGGACGACGAACGCGTGATCCAGTGGGTAGGGTGATTCAAAGGTGGCCCGGAAATGAAAATCGTTGTTGATGGCCGCGCCGTCCGCATCCAAGTAGGTCGACGAGGCCTCGATGTCCCGCACCGAGACATAGAAGGGCAGAAAATCCTTCACCGGTTTGAGCGCGAACCGGCGGTCCGTCGCCTCGACGAGGCGGCCGTTCACCTCGACATAGGGTTGGATCCCGTCCGCCCGGCGCACCAGGAGCATCTTGCCCTCGTGCTCGACCAGGAGGGCCAGTTGGGCAGAAGCCGGCGATACGAATCCCGCCGCCCCGAGCAGCAACAGCGCAAGGATCCCTGCCTTTCGATGAACAACGGGACGCTGCACGGGGGCCATGGCCCGTCGCGTCGGACCCCAGATCCGGGGTGAAATAACGTGGAGCGGCTTCATGAGGGGGCAAACTTGGAAGTCCTCGAAATACCACGCAGCCCGCCCAAGGCAAGTGCGCGGCCCGACGACGCCCGTCGCTTCGCTCACCGGCGCAGCAAGGGCGGCAGTAATTCGATCGCGAGGGAGCGCAGCCGCGGATCCGGTATCGGCACGTCGAGCCGCTGCGCGAGCACGAGAAAATCGCGCAACGTGCCCGCCGTCAGCCGGCGCAGATCGCGTTCGTCGAGGCGGGCCACGCCCTCGCGCAACACCGCGCCGGCCAGGTCCGCCCGCCCGCCCGCCGCCAGCACCATCGCCAGCCGCACCCGGTCGCCCAGGGACAGTCCGCCCGTCGCCGGCAGCGCGGCCAGGATGCGTTCAAACGTCGCGCGCAGTCCGGCGGCGTCGCCGGTTTTTCCCTGGAAGTAACCGAGCATCGCCAGCGCGGGCAGCGACCGGGGCGCCGCCGCCAGGGCCGGCCCCAGGCGGGCCGCCAGGTCCATCCGTCCCATCTGCACCAGGTAGTCCATGGTCGCCACCGCCGCCTCGGTGGGCGTCTGGTCCGGCACGACCTCGAAAACGAGCACGGTCTGGCCTTTCAGCGCCGCGTTGTCCGGCAGCGGGTAAGGCAGCAGCCGGAGCCAGGGCGGCAGCCCGCCGCCGCGCAGGAGGCGTTCCGCGAACAGATTCTCCGGCAGCGGCCGGCCCGCCGGGATCCCGAGGTAAAGCCGGGCGTAGTCGGCCGCGAACAGGTTCCACGAAACCAACACGATGTGGGTGACGCCGAAACGCCGGATCAGTTCGTGGGCGGCTTCCGGCGTGGGCGCCGCGAAGATCTCCGCCGCGTGCGCGAGCCCGTCGCGATTCTCCCAGTAGAGCGTGCCCAAACCCCGCAGGCCGCCGTAATAGATCAGCGACGTGGTCGTGGCGGGCGAACTCAGCACCACCGCGGGGTCCCCGTCCGTGCGCCCGCGCAGCCACTGGGCGAGGTCCCGTTCCGTCAGCGCCTCGATATTCTCCCGCGTGATGGCCGTGCTGCGGCCGACCGCCCGCACCGCATCGACCGCGCCCGGCAGCAGCACCAGCGCGCAGGCCGTCCGCCAGACCGCGGCCCGCGGGCGCCCGGGCGGACACCGGTCGAGCAGGGCAAACTGCGCCGCGAGCAGGGCGAACATCAGCGCATAGGCGATGCCCCACCACCGGACCTGATCCGCCGTCAGCGCGAAATACAGCAGGGTCGGCGCCAGGGCCAAGACGAGCTGAGCCTTGGCCGGGCGCGCCAGCCCCGGGCGCGCCAGCAGCCAGATCGACGGCAGGATCAGCACCGCGGGCAGGAGATTGCTCACCAACCCCAGGTTGAGCGACTTGCCCGCCAGGAAAGCGGCCAGAGGTTCGAACTCGGTGATTGCCTGCACGTGCAACCGCCACAGGAACGGATCGGCGACCACGAAGCTCCGTCCCCGCGTGGCCCACATCACCGCCGGCAGCAGGGCCACGGCTGCGGCGTCCGCCAGCCAGCCCGCCGCCCCGGCGGCCGCGAACCCGCCCCGCCCCGCCTGGCCGGCGCGGTTATACCGGGCCAGCAGGTCGCCCGCGCCCAGCCACGCGAGGGCGTAGAGCGGATGGTTGACTTCCAAACGCAGGGTCATGTGCGCCGGGAAATATTCGATCAGCCAGGCCGCCACGCTCGTGCCTGCGCCCACCAGCCCCCACCAACGCCAGAGTCCCGGATCGACTGTCCAGTCCTTCCCGTCCCCCGCGCGCCGGAGCAGCCAGCCGGACGCCAGCGCTCCCAACCCCACGCCGATGAGCACGGGGA
>JBJKRD010000398.1:0-13263 GCA_046704925.1 Opitutaceae bacterium
GACGCAGGACGTGATCGCGACGCCGAACGACCAGCCGATCTTGAGCGTGGTGTAGAGGTTGGCCGCGCTCATCAGCATGCCGAGCGCGCCGCCCATGAGCACGGCCCGCCACGTCAACTGCGGCACATGATCACCCCGGTACACATACTGGTACCAGTCGGCCTCGGAGCGGGCGGGATCGTTGGCGATGGCCAGCGGGTCCGCCGGCGTCTCCGGACGATCGACGGATGGCGGCTGGCCAGGCGGGGCGGGCGCGGGCGCGGAACTCATGCAGAAACGGGGATCAATCGCCGTCGCCGGCGGAACGGCGGCAAAGGCCCGCGTGCATAGCCGAGGGTTCCCCGACTGGCGAGGACGGAATCTCCGCCCGCCGGGACCAGAAGGATTTTCCCGTTGGCGCCCGGAGCCATCGTCCCGCGCCGCGGGGCCTCAGCGGCCCGCGGCGGGAAGCAGCTCCGCACCGTCGCCGGTCTCGCAATGCAAGACCTCGGGAACCCGTCCGAAACGTCGCGCATAGGCGGCCGTCACGGCGGCGGCCTGCACATCGGAAAACGCCGCATCCGTCAGGGCCATGACCGCGCCGCCGAATCCGCCTCCCGTGAGGCGGGCACCAAAGACGTGCGGAGCGCCCGTTAGAAGATCGACCAGCATATCGAGCTCCGTCGTGCTGTTCTCAAACAATGTCTGTGAGCTCCGATGCGACGCGGTGAGGAGGCGTCCGACGCCGGCCAGATCTCCCTGGGCCAGGGCCACGCGCACCCGGGCCACCCGGTCAACCTCGTCGACCACGTGCCGGGCGCGGCGATAGGCGGTTTCGGTCAGGGCTGTCCGGCGTTGCTCGAGCTGCGCCGGATTCACCTCCGCCAGCAGTGCCACCCCCAACGCCGTTGCCGCCTCCTGACACTCCCGGTGACGCGCCGCATAAAGTCCGTCGATCAGCGCATGCTTCGCGTGGGTGTTGAACACCCAGAAATGCGCTCCCGCCGGCATGGGCACGGTCTCGATGTGCGGGCCCCGGCAATCGATGAAGACCAGGTGGTCCTTCCGCCCGAACCCCGACACGCTTTGGTCAAGGATGCCGCAGGGCACGCCGACGAAATGGTTCTCCGCATGCCGGCCGAGCTTCGCGATGGTCTCGCGCGATGCCGGCTGGCCGGTGAGAGCGAGATAAGCCAGGGCCGAGGCCAACTCGATCGCCGCACTGCTGCTGAGTCCCGCGCCCACCGGCAGATTCGACGCGGCCAGATACTCCAATCCATCCGGCTGTTTCAGACCGAATTCCCGCAACGCGACCCAAACGCCGAGCGGGTAGTTGACCCATCTTCCATTTCCATCCTGTCGTAGCGGCCGGGCACTCGCCACCGCGGTCTGCCCACCACCCAGATCCGTGGCGAAACGCAGCGTGCCGGGTGCCGCCACTCGGGCGGCCACCCACACTCCCCGGTTGATGGCTGCGCCCAGCACCGTGCCGCCATTGTAATCCGTATGGTTGCCGATGAACTCAATGCGGCCAGGGGCGCGCGCCACGACGTCCGGCGCATGTCCATAAACTCTCGCAAACTGGTCGACTGATTGATCCTTCATGGGTGCGGAATTACGCGGCCACCCCCGGGGTCCTTCGCCTACGATCATGAGCGGATTCCCGCTGGCGGCAGCATGTTGTCGCGAATTGCGGAAACCCGCGCGAGAAAATCCGCACGCCGGTCTGTTCTGCGACTACCGTTCCTTGGGCAGGCGGTCACCTCGTACGATTTGAGACCAGCGAAATCTGACAGTCCGAATTATCTCACATGATGGCCCATACTAACAAGATATCTATGATTTTCTCCAGAATCGGCAGCTTTAATTTGACGGAAGGAGGAAGGTGATGCTTCTTACTGCTACATCAATTTCCACTTCTCCCGCCTAGCGGGAGTTTTGGGGTAACTAAGAAAGCAATAGCGGGCCGGTTAGGGGTAGCCGGCCCGCTTTATTTTCCCGGATTGATCTCCGTGGCCAGCGGTTTGCATCCCGGGCTTGCTTGGCGCCCGGTGCGTCCGCAATTTGCCCCTTCCGTGCGAAAGACTTCCGACATCAACGTCCTCGAGACGCGGCGGCTGCCGACTCCGCGGGAACTCCTGGATCAATTGCCGAAGACCGAGACGCAGGCGGATTTTGTCGTTCGGGCCCGCCAGGAACTTCACAACCTCATTTTCGGCGACGATCGCCGCCTCCTGCTGATTGTCGGACCGTGCTCGATTCACGATCTCGACGCCGGCCGCGACTATGGCCGACGCCTCGCGGCCCTGGCCCGGGAGGTGTCCGACCGAGTGGTGGTCGCCATGCGGGTCTACTTTGAGAAACCCCGCACGACCGTCGGGTGGAAGGGCCTCATCATGGATCCCCGCCTTGATGGCTCGCACGATATCGCCGAGGGCCTCCGCCTGGCCCGGACCTTTCTGCGCGACGTCTTGGATCTCGGCCTGCCCACCGCGACGGAGTTGCTCGACCCCATCACCCCGCAGTACATCGCCGATCTGATTTGCTGGTGCGCCATCGGGGCGCGCACCACGGAATCACAGACCCACCGGCAGATGGCCTCCGGCCTCTCGATGCCGCTTGGATTCAAGAACAGCACCAACGGCAACCTGCAGACGGCCATCAACGCCATTCGGGCTGCAGCCCTGCCGCAAACCTTCCTGGGGATCAACCTGGATGGCGCGGCCTCCGCCGTGGTCACTCGCGGCAACCCCAACTGTCATGTGGTCCTGCGCGGCGGCTCCAGCGGCCCGAACTACGGGCCCGAGCACGTCCGCGAGGTCGAGCGCCTGCTGGAGAACGCAGGGCTGCCCCGGGCCATCCTGATCGACTGCAGCCACGATAATTCCGGCAAGCAGGCCGACCGGCAGGCCGAGGTACTGCAGGCGGTGCTGTCGCAGATCGGCGCCGGCAACCGTTCGATCATGGGCGCCATGCTCGAGAGCAACCTCCACGCCGGCAGTCAGTCCTTTCCACAGCCGCGGGCCAACCTCCGCTACGGCGTTTCCATCACGGATCCCTGTCTCGACTGGCCGACCACGGAACGCCTCGTCCACGAGGTTCACGCCGCTCTCGCAGCGCGATTCCCGGCATGATCCGTGCCGCGGGTTTTCGGGTCGAAAAGCGGTTTTGGCTTCCCCCGACGCCGCAATGAACTTCATTCTGTGAATTATCCCGACTGATATTGCCGGAGCGATTCGCCGCCCAACCACCGATCCACCCTTATGAAAGCTGCCATCCGTGTCGCCGTCACCGGTGCTGCCGGTCAAATCGGATACTCCCTTCTGTTCCGGATCGCCTCCGGTTCGATGTTTGGTCCGGATCAGCCGGTGATTCTTCACCTGATTGAAATCGGACCGGCCCTCAAGGCGCTCAACGGCGTGGTGATGGAGTTGGACGACTGTGCGTTTCCCCTGCTGCAGGGCGTCGTTCCGACGGCCTCCCTGGACGAGGGATTCAAGGGGGTGAACTGGGCGCTGCTGGTCGGCTCGGTGCCGCGCAAGGCCGGCATGGAGCGCAAGGATCTTCTGGGTATCAACGGCAAGATCTTCATTGGCCAGGGTCAGGCCATCGCCCGGAACGCGGCCGCCGACGTCCGCATTCTCGTGGTCGGCAATCCCTGCAACACCAACTGCCTGATCGCGATGAACAACGCCCGCGCGGTGCCGCGGGACCGCTGGTTCGCCATGACCATGCTCGACCAGAATCGGGCCAAGACGCAGCTCGCCCAAAAGGCCGGCGTCGACGTGGCGGCCGTCAAACATCTGGCGATCTGGGGCAACCACAGCTCCACGATGTACCCCGATTTCCACAACGCGCGAATCAATGGCCAGCCCGCGCCGGCCGTGATTCGCGACGAGGCCTGGTTCAAGGACACTTTCATTCCCATCATCCAGAAACGGGGTGCCGCGATCATCGAAGCCCGGGGTGCCAGCTCCGCCGCCTCGGCCGCCAATGCCATCGTGGACACCGTGCGCGCGCTCACGACGCCCACCGCCGCCGGCGATTGCTTCAGTGTCTCGGTTTGCTCCGACGGCGCCTACGGGATCGAATCCGACCTCATCTTCTCCTTCCCCCAGCGGAACGACGGCCGGAGCCCGACGGTGATACCCGGATTACCGATCAATGAGTTCAGCCGCACGCGCCTGCAAGCGACCGAAAAGGAACTGAAGGAAGAGAAGGCGATGGTCGCCGGACTGCTGCCGTCGTAGCCAAGGCGGGCCGGTTCCCGCGGGAAATTCGATCCATCATCCCTCCCGGGAGCGCGCCATTTCGGCGGAGGGTGACGGCCAGGGTTCCGTCGAGGTCCCTCCGGCCACCGGCGGGCGGCTCCCCTGCAACCCCGCAACCCGGTCGCGCAGGGCCTCGACAATCAATCGCGCGGACGTCGCCGGCGCCATCCGTTCCGTGTTGATGACCAGGTCGTACAAATGAGCGTCACCGATCTCCCGGTCGAACCGGGTGCGCAGGAATCGTTCGCGGCCGCGATCGTTTTCCAGGATATAGGCCCGGGCCGTTGCCTCGCTGCAATTAAGAATGCGCATTATTCGTTTCATCCGTACTTCCAGTGGCGCGACCAATCGCACGTGAAAACCGGCCGGCAGGGACCTGGTCACCACATAGGAGGCCCGGCCAACGAGGATGACCCGGCCCAGTTGGGCTAGTTGCAGAACGGCTTCCACCACCTGCTGCTCGAGTTCCCACAGGGGTGGATGCAGGCCCATGAGCTCGCCGATCACCGCCTGGATTTCCGAGATCCGGCCCTCGCCCAGGTATTTCGCCATGCGCTCGGGCAGGTTCTGTTGTGCCAGGGCGTGGGCGATCAGGTTCTTGTCCATGAAGACCCAGCCATGCCCCGGCTCTCCGACGGCTGCATCAAGCAGCGGCACCAGCATCTCACCCAGGGTGGTCGCCCCCGCCCCCGTTTCGCGCGAAAGCGTGATAAACGGGCGCGATACCATCGGATGGGCGGTCTGGCCGGCCAGCGGGGAGTTCTTCAGGCGCGCCTCCAGCACGGCCGCTCCCCGTTCGATGTTGGGATGCAGGGTCATGGCGTCCTTCGGCATTCCGACCGCGGGAATTCAGGTGCCGCCTGTGGGGACGGAGACAAGGGTTCCAGCGAGGTTGGAGGATTCGACGACAAGACCAAACACCAAGTCCCGGCTTGGCGGGCTGAAGATTCGTGCCTGCGCCTAAACCGCGGACCAATCTAATGCCGCCGGCCCGGAATTGCCAGTCCTAATCAGTTGCCGGCGTTCAGCCGATTTCTTCGACCGAAACGTCGTGGGTCCGGCCGTCGACGGTGAGCGCCAGCCGGCTGATCTTCTTGTGCGTGCCGTGGACGACCGGCCGTGGCGGCTCGGGCGCCTTGATTTCCGGTTTGGGGCCCGAGGCGAGCTTGCGGTCGGGACCGCCCGCGTTCTTGCCGAGCTTCTCCAATTCCTGCGGAAACATCGCGTAGATCACGCAATGTTCGTCGTCCGTCGGCAGGCCTTTCCCCGCCAATTCCGCCCGCAGTTTCTCCATGCGTGGCTCGAGTGAATCCGCCGGACGCCCGGTCACGCGCGGCTTGCCGCTGAGCTTCTCCGCCAGGGCCAGGACCTCGTGATCAATCGGTCCGGGGGTCCGCCCGTAGTAGCCGAGCGCCACCTTCATCGCCTCCGGGGCGAAATTCTTCCACCGGCCAAACTTCACGTTGAGCATGGCCTGCACGCCGACGATCTGCGACGTCGGGGTGACGAGCGGAATCCAGCCCAGGCATTGGCGAACGTACGGGACTTCCTGCATGACCTCGTCAAACCGGTCATCCATCTTCTGCTCCTTGAGCTGGTTGCGGAAGTTGCTCAGCATGCCCCCCGGCACCTGATAGGTGAGGGCGTCGTTGTCGACTACTTCGTTCTTGGGATTGGTGAAGGCCGCCAGTTCGGCATAGATATGCGCAAGTCGTTCGCGCAGGCGGCGAAGGCGGGCCGCGTCATAGTTGGGTCGGCGCGGATGAGTAGCGAGCGCCTGGAGCATGCGCCACGTGTCCGGCTGACCCGTACCATTCGCGAATGGTGATATCGACGTATCGATCGCGTCCGCGCCCGCTTCGACCGCCGCGTAATACGCGGCGGCGCCGAAGCCCGCGGTCTCGTGGGTGTGAACCACCACGGGAATCTTCACGCGCTCCTTCAGGCCCCGTACCACCTGGTAGGCCACATGGGGCGGCAACAGCCCGGCCATGTCCTTGATGCAAATGGAATCGCAACCCAGCGCCTCGATCTGCGCCCCAAGTTCGACAAACATCTCGGTGGTATGCACCGGGCTGGTGGTGAAGCAGATCGCTCCCTGGGCGTGACGGCCCGCCCGTTTCACTGCGCGGCAGGCTGTCTCGATGTTGCGGAGATCGTTGAGCGCATCGAAGACGCGGAAGATGTCCAATCCCCGCTTTGCGGCGCAGGCCACGAACGCCTCCACCACATCGTCCGGAAAGTTGGTGTACTGGACGATGTTCTGGCCGCGCAGCAACATCATCTGGGGCGTCTTGGGGGCAAAGCGTTTGACGGCTTCCAGACGCGAAAAGGGAAACTCGCCCAGAAACCGCAACCCGGCATCGATCGTCGCCCCGCCCCAAGTCTCCAGTGCCCCAAAACCCATCTCGTCGAGCTCGGGCGCCACGGTTTCGATCTGCCGGGTTGTCATCCGCGTCGCGGCGAGCGACTGGTGTCCGTCACGCAGGACGGTGTTGTTGAAAACGACGGGACGCGCACTCATGGCTGGGCCCGCTCAACCTGGCTCAATCCCTGGGCACCCTCAACCCAAACCCGCGCCGGATTCTCCCCGCCGGTGGCTTACAAGCCCCGGTTTTCCCTGCTGTTAGCGGTTCTGACGCGCCGGTTCAGGCGGTCGTAGTCTTGGGACCGCCGGCCTTTCTCACCAACCAGATGATTCCCAGCAGCAGGGCGAGCGGAATCCATACGGGGGAAAGACAGGCAAGCACGCTGACCGCCACGGCGCTTACGGCCACGAGCACCCCGATGCCGACGGCCCCTGCCGCCGCGAGTCCCACGGTCACCAGGAGGCCCAGGATCATTGCCACCACCACGCCGGCGGCCAGCGGGAGCAATGTCACCGGCCAAAGATAAATCACCGTGACGCCCACCGCGACGATCAGCAGCACCTTGAGGCAGCCCAACAGGAAAGTCTTCATGCCCGAATAACACTGCCGGCGGCAAAAAGTCGCGCGCGGCGCGGCCACCGCAGCCTTGCAACTGGGCCGCTTGCTGCTCTTTTGCCGGTTGATGAAGCCGGATCCCTTGCCCGTCGTCTGCGCCCTCATCGAACAGGACGGACGGGTGCTGCTGGCACGCCGACCCGCCCACAAGCATCTGGCGCTCAAATGGGAATTCCCCGGCGGCAAGGTCGATGCCGGCGAGGACGCCGAGGCCGCGCTGGGCCGGGAAATCCGGGAAGAGCTGGGTTGCACCATCACGATCGTACGCCCCCTGCCCCGCATCACCCACACCTACGGATGCACACCGATTGAAATGATCCCGTTTGTTTGCCGGCTGGCTGCCGGCACCGCTGCGCCGCATCCCGCCGAACACGTCGCCCTCGCCTGGGTGCCGCCCGCCGAATTGGACGATTACGATCTGGCGCCGGCGGATCGACCCGTCGTCACTGCTTACCTGGCATCCGCGGGCACGTGAATCTCCGGTGGCGTCGATCAATACCTCGCCGCCAAACCCGCCGGTCAACGGTTCAGCGTGCTTCGTCGGCGTCCGGACGCGGCGGCCAGCGCCCCAGCACCCACCCGGCGGCCAGCGCGCATTCCAAGCCGAACGTCAGGTACCCGCTGTACCCGAGCAGCGGCATTTCAAAAATCCGCCAGCGCTGCACAAACGGCACCGTGTAGGTCCATTTCGCCAGGCTGCACAGATTCCACATCTCCCAGAAGAACCCGCAAACGAGCGCCGCGAGCGCCCAGGATCCGGCGTCGCGCCAGTCGCCGGCCGACACGTCACGCCACCAACCGTCGGCTTTCGCCAACACTGACAGGCCGACTCCCACCAACAGCGGGGCCGCCCAAAGCCCCGGATAGAAATAAAGCGGCTTCGCGCCGGTCAATCCGAGCCCGATCAATCCTGCGCCCACCATGGTCAGCGCTGCCGAGCGGCGGCTCAACCACGGCCAGACGGGGCCGGCCTCCAGACGGCGCTGCAGCCCGGGCTGGGTGCCCAGCCACTCCCGCACCGCGAGCACGGCCGGCAGCACCGTCGAGAAGCAGACGCAGGAATGCACTATGTATTCCCACGGTCCGACGCCCACGACGCCCAAGTAATGCCAATTTTCCACGAAGCGGTTGAGCCATTCGAACACCCACCAAAACAGGGCGCTGGCTGCGAACAACCGTCGCCACCGCCCCGGTACGGACAACATCAGGCAGGCACCGCCCCGCCGCACCGTCAGCGCGTTGAATGTCAAGATCAGCCCGAGCCACAGCGGCGTGAATGTGTAACGCTGCCCCCAGGCAAACCAGGACTGGCGCGTCCACGCCAGCCACCACCAGGTGAGGATCCAAGCGATGGCGGCCCAACCCCAAGCGGGGAATCGACGCTCCGCCGGGCCGCGCGAGCGGGACGGTGTCTTCGAGACTCCCTGCCCGGGCTGGCGGGGACTCCATCGGCGATGCCGATGCCACGGCCAGCCGATCAGCGCGCCCATGCCCACCACGAGGCCGAAGGCGACCCATGAAAAGTGAGGGTAATTCCGGGGAAGATCCAAGGGGGGCGGAAAACGCCAGAGCGGCGCGAGCGGCCGCCCCGCCAAGGCCGCCCCCGCCAGCGGCAAACCCATACACGCGGCCAGCACCCCGATGGCCGGCAATCGATTCCTCTTACCCACAACCGGACTTTATCCCCGGACCGAGAGGGTGACAACGCCGGGGAACGGCGCCCGATTACAACGGCAGCCCGAAAACCGACCGCTCCGCCGAAAAGTCCTCAATGTTGCTGAGCAGGTTCGGCGCGTCGACCTGGCGAAAAACGCAATCACGGACCCTTACGCCGGTCACCGGGAGGGTCGGCAGGCCGTCGACGCGGATCGCCCGCCCCGCATGCCCGCATTCGAGGCGCTCGACCGTCACCTCGCCCACCTTGGGCCAGCAATCGCCGCGTTCCAGGTTCTCGTCATAGCGGAGGTCGATCAACACCGCGGCATCCCGCGCATGTTCGGCGACGATGTCGCGCAAATGGATCTGCCCGACCGCACCGCCGCGGGTCGAATTGGCCTTGATGCGCAACACGTGCTCCAGCAGCGGGCCCTCCATGGTGCAGCGCTCCATGAACACGCGGTGGATGCTCCCCGACATTTCGCTGCCGATCGCCAGCGCGCTGTGACCGTTGCGCATGCGACAGCCGCGAATCACCACATCCTGCGTCGGTACTCCGAGTCGCCGGCCATCGCGGTTGCGGCCCGACTTCAACGCCAGGCAGTCGTCGCCCGTGTCGAACCGGCAATCCTCGACGAGGACATCCCGGCAGGAATCTGGCACGCAGCCGTCGTTGTTGGGGCCCGGGCTGACCACCCGGACCCGGCGTACGGTCACAGCCCGGCTCATGACCGGATGGATCCCCCACATCGGCATCGAGCGGAGTGTGACCCCTTCGACCAGCACGTCGGCACAACCATGGAATTGCACCAAGGATGGCCGGAGCCGGTCCCGATCCGCAAAGACTCGCTCCGCGACGGGTGCGCCCGCCTCCGCCGCTTCCAGCAACCGGCGTCGCGCCGGCCGCTGGTCCGGTTGCTCCGGCGTCCAGCCGGTCGGCTCCTCGCCCTCCCACGGCCCGGCCCAGTCCCACCATCGCCCTGCCGTCGCCTGTCCATCCAGCGTTCCATCACCCGTGATCGCCACCTGCCGCTGGCCCCGGGCGTAAACGAACGGGGACAGCCCCATGCATTCGACTCCCTCCCACCGCGTCAGCACCGGCGGCAGATAACGACACGAATCCGTCGTGAACCGCAAAGTGGCGCCCGCGCAGACGTGCAGGTTGGTCCGGCTCGGCAGCTGCAGCGGGCCGGTCAGGTAATCGCCGGGCGGCACCACCACCCGCCCGCCACCTTCATGTGCGCAGACGGCCAGCGCGCGGAGAATGGCAGTCTGATCGTCGGCCCGACCATTGCCGACCGCCCCGTATTCGGTCACCAGAAAATCCCGCGCCGGCAACTCAAATCCCGGGATGCGAGCGAGAATCCGCGGCACCTGCGTCCAGGGATCGCGGGCACCGTCCTCCACATCCGGCGACACGATCTCACCGACGGCGGACCAGTCGCGAAGGGAAGAGAGCTCGGGAGGACCCGGATCGGTGTTCTGCCGGTGCATGGACGCGGGAGGGGGTGGAGCAACCGCCATCCTGGCGGCCATCGCTATCTGAAACGATTCGAGGACAGGTGTCCGCGTCAAGCGTTATCGCTGCCCGCCGACGGGCCCCTCCCGGTTTGACAGTCCGGCACCGACACCCCCAATATCAGGCTCCCCGCCGTGAGCCTTCCAGATTCGAAGAAAAATCCGCCGCGCATGACGTCCACGGCTGAGTTTGCGCGGTACGTGGGATTGGCGCGCACCACGGTTTCGCGCGTCTTGAACCAGCAACCCGGGCTCAAATCGTCCACGATCGAACGGGTCCACCGGGCGTTGGCGGAAACGGGATTCACCCCCAATGCCTACGCCACCATCCTCAAGGGCAAGGGCACGGCGGGCGTCGGCATTTGCATGGAGAACCTGCTGACGCCGACGATCCTGCTCAAGCTCGCCTCCCTGCAACGCGAGTTGCGCGGTCAGGGTTACGCGTCGCTGATCGAAGTGTACGCGCCGGGCGAGTGCCACGCCATCGTCCGCCATTTTCTATCCATGCGGGTTCACGGGGTCGTGTTTATCGGCCATTTCGATCCCACCGAACTGGAGGGACGCATCCAGGAACTCCTCCGGCACAAGACGCCGCATCTGATCATCGATCACCACGGCATTCCCCAGGCCAACACGGTCACCTTGGATCGCGCCGAAGCCATGCGGGAAATGATAGACCACCTCTGGGAGCTCGGCCACCGCACGTTCGGGTTGCTGGGCCTGCCCCTGAACCCACCGAGCCGGCTCGAACGGATCCACGGCATCCGCGCCGCGCTCGCGGCCCGCGGTCATGACCTGCAGAGCGCCACCCGGTCTTTCGACGCGCAGGTCGCCCGGGTCAATGATTTTGAATACGGGCGCGAACTGGTCCGCCGATTCCTGGAATTGAAGCAGCCGCCGACGGCGTACGTGGCGCTCAACGACGAAATCGCAGTAGGCGCGATGCGCGCGCTGCAGGAGGCGGGCCTGTCGGTGCCGGGTGACGCCTCGGTGACGGGATTCAACAACCAGGATCTGAGCGTGATGACCGCCCCACCGCTCACCACGGTGGACCAGCAGATCGAGCCGACCATCAAGGCGGCGATGCAGGTCCTGCTGGCGCACTTCCGTGATGGCGTACCGGGCCGCCCGGTCCTCCGCACCATCAAGCCGCAGCTGGTCATCCGCCAGTCGACCGGTCGCGCGCCGCGGTGACACGGTCGCCGGCGGCGGCCGGTCGGGGGGATTGCGCCGGCCTCGATTCGGCTCAAACTGGGATCACCCCGTCTTCCATGAGCGCTCTTTCCACGTTCCTTCGCCTCTTCGCCACGCTGGGGCTGTCGTTGGCCGCCGGTTTTTCGGCCCCGGCAGCCGAGCCCGCATCCGCTTCCGCCGCCCATCCGCAACCGCTGCGGGACATCAATGGCCATGTGCTTCGCCGGGCGCCGACCGGCCACGTCACCAACTACGATGAATCCAGGGTCGGGGCCTACACCCTGCCCGATCCGCTCGTTTTGGCGGCCGGCCGGCCGGTGAGCGCCGTCGCCCAATGGTTCCAGCAGCGCCGTCCCCAGATTCTCCGCGCCTATGAAACCGATATCTACGGACGCGCGCCGGCCAACGCCCCCAAGGTGACCTTCCGGGTGGTCGAGACCGACCCCTACGCCCTCGACGGCGCCGCCGTCCGTCAGGTCGTGGTCGGACAAATCGGGGACCGACCCGACGGCCCCAAACTGACGCTCACGATCTACCGGCCGGCCAAGACCGACAGACCGGTGCCGGTGCTGCTGCAGATGCTTTTCCTCGGCGATCCTCCGCCTCCACCTTCGCCCCGCTTCCCCCATCCCATCCACGAACTCGGACCGATCGGTGAGATCCTCACCCACGGTTATGGCTACGCCGACTTTCGCTACACGGATATTCAACCCGACCGCGCGGACACCTACTCGTCCGGCGTCATCGGGCTGGCCCTGCCCCCGGGGATGGCCAAACCGGCGCCGGACGAATGGGGCGCCATCAGCGCCTGGGCTTGGGGCGCCAGCCGGGTGCTGGACTATCTTTCCACCGATCCCAAGATCGACGCGCGCCACATCGCCCTCATCGGTCATTCGCGCCTGGGCAAGACCGCCCTGTGGGCCGGCGCGCAGGATCCGCGTTTTGCCATCGTGTTTTCGAGCTGCAGCGGGGAGATGGGCGCGGCACTCGCCCGGCGCGACTACGGTGAGACGGTGGACGACATGGCGGCCAACTTTCCGTGGCAGTTCGCCGGCAATTTCCAGAAATATCCCGGGCACTGGGCCGAGATGCCGGTGGACGCACACATGTTGATCGCGCTCAACGCGCCGCACCCCGTGTTCATCACCGGCGGCACCGGCGATCAGTGGGCTGACCCCCGCGGCGAGTTTTTGGCCGAGGTGGCCGCCGGCCCAGTCTACCGCCTCTTGGGCCGCAAGGGCCTGGGAACCACCGAGTTTCCGCCGGTCGACATGGCGTTGATCAACGGTGATCTCGGTTTCCGCTACCACCAAGGCGGGCACACGATCACGCCCGGGGACTGGCAGGCCTTTCTCGAATTCACCGACAAATATTTCAAGGCGGCGCCCGGTGGCTGACGGCTCGGGCCAACCGACCGATTGCCGCTCAGGGTCCGTCGATCCACACGCCGACCTCGTGCACCCGGTGAAAGTCAGGACTCCACTCCGGAATCGGTGCCAGGTTCCAGCGCCAGGTCCCGTCCGGAGGCCGCAATCCGAAACGCTCGCGGAGGTTCTCGCGCTTGAGCAACCGGCCGTCCGGGGCCAGATCCAGCTGCTCCGTGTCAGCCAGCAGGACCCGCACACCGCGACGTTCGGCGAGCCAGCGCAAATGCCGGCGTG
>JBJKRD010000399.1:0-5175 GCA_046704925.1 Opitutaceae bacterium
GGCCTGGATCATGTGTCCCGATCCGAGCAGCAGACCGAACGTGACCAAGGGCGGCACCAGGGCGACGGCCACCATGACGCCGACCAGGGCGGCGGAGACCGCGGTCGTGAATGCCAGGGCGCCGGCGCCGCCCGAGGCGAGGGCCAGCGTGATATCGCCGAGGCCGCCCTGGGTGCGCGCGGCGATTTCCGGGGTGTGCGGGTCGACCGGGAAAACGAAGCCGATGCCGATGGCCAGAAGCAGGACGGTCGCAATACCGGCGGCCCCGGCCGCAAGCGCCCGGCGCCCCAGGGCGAGGTCGCCGAGCGTCGCCGCCAGGGCCAGACCCATGTTGGGTCCCAAGAGGGGCGCGATGACCATGGCGCCGATGATGACCGCGACGTTGTTGGTCAGCAGGCCGATGGCGGCCACCACCGAGGAAAGGGCGGCCATCACCAGGTAGACGCGGGTCAATTTGGTGGCGTCCTCGATCTGGCTGCGCAATTCCTCCCGGCTGATCCGGTTCGCCGGCTCCGGGGGTTCGGCGGGCACGGCGGTCGTGGACGGCTCCGGGGGCGGCGCGTCCGGCGGCGGCCGGGGGAGCGTCGCCTCGACGGCCAGCAGCACGACGCGGAAGCCCTCGACGTTGCCAAAGCGCTTATCCAGCAAATCCATCACCGTTTCGGTGTGGGCGGCATCGAGGACGATCGAGACCAGGGCGGTCTTCTGGTCGATGGGAATGACCCGCCGGTAGAGCAACGGGTGCCCTTCGAGCACCGTTTTTGCTGCCTCGACCTCCTCGACCGGCACCGACAGTTGGATCTGCCGCAGGGCCATCTGGGCATTCGGGTTTGCCGACGGGGAACAATGGCGACGGAGGACCGCGACGCAAGCGGAGAGGTCGAGGGTCCGCCGCGCGTGCCAGCCGCCCGCCACGCAGACGATTTCCGCCGCGCCTTCGTGTCAGGGCGGGCATCCGAAGGGTCGAGTGGTCGGCTGATGTGGGTCCGCGGTTCGAGGTGGGGGAGTGAGCGGGTCGATCTATGACGGCCATGGGGGCCTTGGGCGGAACGTTTCAATGGGGCTCGCGTCGCGATCGGTTCGCTGCTTGAAGCTGTGGCCGAAAGCTGGAGGCATGAATACCGATGGCAGGGTGGAACGCATGGCCGGCCCGACGGCGGCGAAGGACGGGCTGAAGCCATGGGCGCGGTATTGGAGCGTCGTGGTGATCGTCCTGGCCGGCGTGGTGTCCTATCACCACAGCCTGTCGGCACCGTTCGTCTTTGACGACCTGCCGGCCATCCAGGAGAACCCGACGATCCGCAATTTGCGGGATGTCGCGAGAGTCCTGAGGGCGGACACCGGCAACGGTGCATCCGTGGTCGGTCGGCCGCTGGTGAACCTTTCTCTCGCCGTGAATTACGCGCTGGGCGGGACCGCTGTGCGCGGCTATCACGTTTTCAACCTGGGCCTCCACCTGCTGAACGCGTTCCTGCTCCTGGCGATCGTCCGGCGCGCGCTGGCGGGGCGGGCCGGCGCCGACGCCATCGCCCTGGCCACCGCCCTGCTCTGGACCGTACACCCGCTGCAGACCGAGACCGTGACCTGCGTGGTCCAACGCACGGAGTCGCTGATGGCGCTCTTTTATCTGGCAACGCTGTACTTCTTCCTGCGGGGTACCGGGGAGGCGCGACCGCTGCGCTGGTATATGCTGAGCGTCGCGGCGTGTCTCGCCGGCATGGCCACCAAGGAAGTGATGGTCACGGCGCCGCTCCTGTTGCTCGCCTACGACCGGACGTTCCTCGCGGGTTCGTTGGCGGCCGCATGGCGCCAGCGGCGGGCGCTCTATTTGGCGCTGTTCGGGACCTGGCTGCTGCTCCTGCCGCTTGCGTTGGGCACGGGCGGACGCGGAGGCACGGTGGGATTTGGTTTCGGTGTGCCGGCCTGGGACTACGCGCTGACGCAATGCCGGGCGGTGGTGACCTATCTCAAGCTGTCCGTCTGGCCGCACCCGCTGGTTTTTGACTACGGCACGGAACTTGACCGCAGTCTGGCCGCGGTCTGGCCGCAGGCGGTCCTCTTGGTGACCTTGGGAGCGGTGGGTGCCGTCGCGCTATGGAAGCGGAAAGCCGGAGGGTGGCTCGGCGTGAGCTTTTTCCTGGTGTTGGCCCCGAGTTCCAGTGTTCTGCCCCTGACCTCGCAGACGATGGCGGAACACCGCATGTATTTGCCGCTGGCCGCCGTGATCGCCTTGGGTGTGCTGGCATTGCACCGGCTGGCAGGACGCAGGGCGGTGGTCATCGGGTGGATTATCGCCGCCGCGTTCTGTTGGATGACGGTGCAACGCAACGAAGCCTATCGGAGCGGGCTTCGCCTCTGGGCGGATACGGTTCGGAAATGCCCCGGCAATGTCCGCGCTCATTCGAACTACGGAAAGGCCCTGATTGAAGCCGGATTCGAGGAGCGAGGGCTGGCCCAGTACCAAGAGGGCCTGCGGCTGGATCCCAATAACGGTTTGTTGCGTTTCAACTGGGCCAACGCCATGGCCCGCGCCCGCCGGCTGCCCGAGGCCGTGGAGTCGTACGAAGTCGTCATCCGATACCACCCCGAGTTCGCCGAGGCCCACCTTCGTCTGGGTGAGGTCCTTGAAAGACTGGGACGGTTTGCCGAAGCGACGAGCGAACTGCGGGCGGCCTTGCACCGTGATCCCGGGTTGACGGAGGCGCACGAAGAATTGGGCAACGTGTTGGTGGCGACCGGACGAATTCCGGAGGCGGTCGGCGAATACGAGATGGCGCTCCGGGAGACGCCGAAGTCCGCGCGCCTCCACTATAATCTCGGGAATGCGCTGGCCGCCGAAGGGGCTTTGGAACGGGCCGTGCGGGAGTTCGAAGCGGCGGTCCGGGAACGGCCGGATTACGTGTCGGCGAACGCCAATCTGGCGAACGCCCTTTTCGAACTGGGGCGCACGGATGAGGCGATCGGTTTTTTCGAGAAGGCCCTGCGGCTTGCGCCCGATGCGGCCGATATTCACGCGAACTTCGGGACCGCGCTGCTGCATTTGGGACGATTGGACGGGGCCCGCGAACAGTTTGAAGCCGCGCTGCGGATCGATCCCAAAAACGAGGGAGCGGGCGATGGATTGAGACAGCTCGCCGGCGCAACCGCCGTGAGCGGGCCCGGTCGTTGAATGCCCCTGCCCTCGAGATCGAGCGCCGGAGACGGGGAGCGAAACGAACGGGCGGTGGATTTGATCGCGGACTTGTTGTTGGCCCAGAAAGAGGACGAACAACTGCGGCGGCGGATCCTTTTCCTGGCCCGGTTGCCGGTTTTTCAGCGGGAATCGCTGGGGAACACCGGGCTTCAAGAGATGAAATTCCGGGGAGAACCGGCGGAGATGCGGGCGGCTTTTTCCGTCTTGGCGACGGAGCCCGGGGCGGCCCTCGTCATACGCGCTCTGGAGCCGGCCTGAAGACCCCGCCGAACATCCCTCGCGCGGCGAAGCGGCGCCGGCTCGAGTGGAATTCGGGGAGACGGTTGATGAAATCCACGCGGTCGGTCGACCTCCCTCTGACCTCCTCCCGCTTGCTTGCGTACGGTTCGGATCGGGAATCAGATTGGCGGAGCGAATGACCACCGGTGAAACCGACGCCAACAGGGCGAGGGACTGGTCCCGCCATCCGGCGAGCTGGTTCTTCTGGTGGGGATTGCCGATCCTGGTCGCTGTCTCAACCAACGCCTTGACGCTGACGCTCGCGGAGACGGCCTTCGCCTTGTCAATCGCATTTGCCTGGGCGGGGACGGGCTGCCTGCTCAACGCGCGGCGCTGCCGCCGTCTGCATTGCTTCTTGATGGGGCCGTCGCTATGGCTCGGTGCCGTCGCCGCCGGGCTTGTCGGCGCAGGGGTGATCGCCGGCGCCCAGGCGCTCAACTATGTGGTCGGGGGCACGGTGGCGCTGGTCCTGCTTTCGAAGGCCTCCGAAATGATTTGGGGCAAATACGCCGCCCAGAGGTGATTGGCGATTATCGGCCTGGCTGCCTCTTGGGCCCTCGTGGCCACGGGTGTTGGGTGACCACCGCCTTCGCCTTGCGGGCTTCCGCGGTCGCTCTTCGGGCTGTGGCGGACGGGTCGGACCGGCTGCCGTCCGATTCGGATGGCTGGCCCCCGCCGGACGGGCGCCCGGTGGCCGCTCAGAACAGCCACGACAGGCCCAGCGTCTCGGTGGTGGCCGTGATGTGGTTGCTGCCGGGCGGCCGCATTGGAGCCATCGTCGTGTGGTGCCCGAGGTCGTAATAGGCGACCCGCAATTCGAGGATGGCATGGTTCCCGAGGGCGTAGCCGAATCCCGCCCCGGCATGGTACGACGCTTTGGTCGATTGGACGGTGTTGCCCTCGGCATACTGGGGCGTGGATCCGGGCACTAGAAATAGTGTGGAAACCCGGGCGCGCGCCTCGGTGAGGCCGGCATAAGCCAGCAGTTGGAGGTTGGGCGTCAGCGGCACCCGGAAAACGGGCGAAAGCGTCAGGCTCGTGATCCGGTAGGTGAGACGGGCATCGGGGACGGGAAGCGTGGTCGGGAAGTCGTCGGGATTGCCTCTCATCCACTGGGACGAGAATTTGGGCAGGGCGGCATACCCGGCCTCGAGCGAAAACCACGGGTTGAAGTGGACGGCGGCGGTCAACTCGGCGAAGACCTTGGAGCCGGACCTTATCGAGGTGGCGGAATCAGGGGCCAGCGGGGCATATCCGGCTCCGTCCACCGAGCCGGCGTCGATTTGGGCGACTCCGGTCTGAAGTCCGATGGACACGCGGATCGGGGCCGCCTGGAGGCAGCTGCACCCGAGACCGGCGAACACGGCGATGATCGCTTGTTTTTTCATGGGGGAAAGGACGGCGAGTCGCCTCCCCGTCCCGCGGGGCTGGAGGGCCGCGTTTTCCCTCGGAGGAGAGGAGGGTCACCAAATGCCGGCGTGATGGGGACGGTTTTTTTGCCTTCTTGGTGTGACCGTGGAATCGACGGCGGGTTCAAGAAAAGTAATTTTCGCCCGATGGGTGGTGCCGGGCTCCTCAGCGCCAAGGAAGAGTGACCGCGCGATGGCCTCCGGGCGGGCGGTATGGGTGTGGCCAGGGCACGCGCCCCTTCGCCGTGTCACTCGGTTGAGATGAGGGATGACCAACATCGCTTTCTGATGCTG
>JBJKRD010000400.1:0-5766 GCA_046704925.1 Opitutaceae bacterium
CATGATGCTCGACCCCGCCGCCGCCCACGCCGGGGAACTGCCGGTCCGGGCCGACATCACCTACTTCGCCAGCCACCCCTGCCACCCGAGCGTGTTTGAGCATTTTTCCACGACCGACGAAATCAACGACTTCTTCGGCGGGACCCATGCCCGGCAGGCCATTGTCTGTGCCCTGATCCAGGGACCGGAAGATCACTACGCCATCGGCGAACGGGTCGCGCGGGATATCTATGCGCCGGTCACGCGCTCGCACCGGATCACCATCGAGCAGATGGCCATCCTCGAGCCGGCCATGGCCGAGACCGTGGCGATCGGGCTGACGATAACCATGCGCGAGGCGCTGGAGGAGGCGGTGCAACGCGGCGTGCCGCGCGCCGCGGCCGAGGACTTCATGTATGGCCACATCAAGGTCGCCCTGGGCATCGCCTTCGGGCGCGTCAACTTCCCCTTTAGCGACGGGTGCACCCTGATTGCGAACTACGGCCGCGCGACCATGTTGCAGCCCGACTGGCGCAAGCTGTTCGCCCCCGGCAGCGTCAAGGAGCAGGTCCAGGCCATTGTGACCGGACGAATCCCGGCGCGGCCCGGCGCCTGACTCCAGGATGCAGCCCGCGCCCCGAGCCCTGTCCCGCCCGCCCGTCCGGATCCGCCGCCAGACCCGGCGCGCGACGGCGCCGATTCCCCTGCGGGCCGGGCCGCTCGACCTGTGGCTGGACCCGGTCGGCGGGGCCGTGCGGCGGGTTCGAATGGGCGGCCGCGAGGTGCTGCGCGGCATTTACGCCGCCGTGCGGGATCGCAACTGGGACACGATTGCGCCGGTGCTCCGCTTTGTTTCGCGCCGGGTGGGCCGGGACCAGTTTCTCATCGAATTCGAATGCTCCCATGATCGGGCCGACATCCATTTTTGCTGGCGGGGCCGGCTGGAAGGCCGCGCCGATGGCACGCTGATCTACGAATTTGCCGGCGAGGCGCTGTCGACCTTCCGGAAGAACCGCATCGGTTTCTGTGTGCTGCATCCCATCCGCGAGTGTGCGGGCCACATCGCGTGGCAGGAGCGTACGGATGGCTCCCGGCGGCGGACTCGGTTCCCCGAGAAGATCGAGCCGCAGATCTTCGGCCGGAGCAGTTTCCAGGGCCTGCGCAGTATCACGCACGAGGTGGTGCCCGGGTGCCGGGCCCGGGTGGATTTCGAGGGCGAGGCGTTCGAAATGGAGGATCAGCGGAACTGGACCGACGCCAGCTTCAAGACCTACGGGACGCCGTTGCTCCAGCCGTTTCCCGTCACCGTTCGCGCCGGTCAACGGTTCAGCCAGAAGATCACCTTGCGGTTGCTCTGGAAACGCGGCCGCCGGCGGCCGGCGCCGCGGCGGGGCACGCCGGCGGTTCCAATAATTGCGATCCCGGCCGGGCCCAACGGGATCCTGCCGCGGCTCGGGCTCGGATTGGCCAGTCATGGCGAACCGCTGGCCCGGCAGGAATTGGCCCGCCTGCGCCGGTTGAGACTGGCGCATCTGCGCGTCGACCTCAGGTTGGCCGGGACCGGGGCGGAGCCGGTGCTGACGCGCGCGCTCAGGGAAGCCGCGGAGCTTCAGGTCCCGCTGGAGCTCGCGGTGCACCTGCCGGCGCGGGGGAAATGCGATCCCGGCCCGCTGCTGGCGCAGTTCCGCGAATCCAGCGTCCCGGTGGTGCGGGTGCTGGCCCTTCGCACCGGCGAGCCGGCCACGACTCCAGCCACGCTGGCCTGGGTGCGCCGCCATTTTGGCCCGCTGTGCCCGTGGGTCGGCGCCGGCAGCGACTGGAACTTCCGCGAACTGAATTACGCGCATGCCGTGGGACAACTCGACGTGGCCGGCGCGGACCTGTTGTTCTGGTCGATCAATCCGCAGGTGCATGCCTACGACGACTGGTCGGTCATGGAGACGTTGGAGGCGCAGCCCGCCACGGTGCGGACGGCGCGGGCCCTGGCCGGGGATTGTCCCCTGGCGGTCAGCCCCCTGACGTTGAAGCAGAGGTTCAATCCGCTGGCGACGGGGCCGGTGGCGGATTCGCCCCCCGGCGAACTGCCCGCCGCTGTCGATGTCCGGCAGCGGGAACGTTTCGCCGCGGCCTGGCTGCTCGGGAGCATCGCCGGGCTGACGGCCGAGCGCGTCGCGAGCCTCACTTGCTTCGAAACCACCGGTTGGCGCGGCGTCATGGAACGCCGGTGCGGCTCACCGCTGCCGGACAAATTCCCTTCGCGTCCCGGGGAGTTGTTCCCGGCGTACCGGGTGTTGTCGGCGCTGGCCGGCCGCCGCGAGGTGGCCGTCGTCCGGCCGATGGATGACAATACGCTGGTCGCGGTGGCCTGGTTCGTGCCGCGTGGACGGCCCCAGGCCCTGGTCGCCAATCTCGGACCGACGAAGCGGCAGGTGTGGGTCAGGCACCGGCGGGAGATCCGGCGGTTGGCGTTGCCGCCCCATGCCGTGGTGCGGTGGCGGGCGCCCGGCGGATGATCTGCGCCAACCCCCGATGATCCCCGCCCTCATCCTCGCCGCCGCCGTTCCGTTGCCGCCCTTCCCGGTCGATCATTTCGCGCGGACCGACTCGCCGGCCGACGTCCGGTTTCTGCTCGACGCCCCGGCCGGCAAGTACGGGTTCATCCACTCCGAGAACGGACATCTGTTCACGGGCGACGGGCGAAGGATCCGCCTCTGCCTTATTCGGGTCGACCGCTGACCCCGGCCGTGGCCGCCGGCGGGTGATCGATCCGGCGCCAAAACTTCCCGGACCCTAGGCTCCGGCCAGCTCGTGGTGCATCCGGTACTCCCGGGGCGTACAGCCGCAGGCTTGGCGGAACGCCTCATTGAAGCGGCTGATGGAGTTGAACCCGGAACAAGCTGCAATATCGACCACCTTCATTCCCGTGGTGGCCAGCAGGCGTTGGGCATGGGAGACGCGGTGATGGGTGAGGTATTCGATCAGCGTCGTCCCGAATGCCTTCTTGAACAGATTCATCGCGTAATTGGGGTGCAGGCCGACGGACCGGCCGATTTCGTCGACCGTGAGCGGCTCGGTGTAGCGTTGGGCGATCAGGCAGGCGATCCGCTCGACCTTGCTGAGCCCGCCGCTGAGGAGCGTCAGCTGGCGTTCATTCGCTTTGCGCGGGGCCGGCGCCGCGTGCGGCAGTGCGGTTGCGAGCCGACGCAGTCGCGCCTCCATTTCCAGCAGCACGATGCGTTTGGTTTCCTCCGTGGGATTCCGCAAATCCGCCTCCCATTGCGCGAACATTCTGCGGTCCAGTTGTTCCCTTTCGGGGGATGGGTCGCAATGCACCTCGCCCCGCAACAGCGGCTGGACAAAGGCGTCCTCCAGCCGCCACTGCAGGAACCATTCGAAGGGGATCGTGGCTACGAAGTACTCGCGGTCCGTCGCGAACTCGATGATCTGGTGCGGGATGGCGGCCCAGAAGACGCTGAGGCGGCCCGCTTCAATCCGGACCATGCGGCCCCCGAGCAGATAAATCAGCGAGCCCGATTGGACCAAATCCAGCTGCACCTCGTTGTGGTGGTCCGGCCGTGACATCGGGTTGGGACCGGGCTGCCAGCGTTTGCACTCAAGTCCGTAGGGGGCGAAATCGCGTCGGGAGGGATCGAAGGAGACCATGACTTCTTGGGGTCCGGAGTGGTTGCAGGATTAAGGGAGGTGTTGGCCGAAAAGTCATCCTGCAACTTGAGGCGTGCAGGAATTCGCCTCCTCCGCCGGCGCCGGTGTGGCCCGCCATCCCTCTATTCTCTGAGCGCCTCCGGGCTCTCCCCTTGGTTCATCGTCGGTCACCGCGATTTGATGCCCGGCCAGCCCGCGGTGGAGGCGCGCGACGAACTGCTGCCGGGTTCCGGAGCAATCCGGGCCCGCGGGTGCCGCCATCGCGGCGGGCCTGGGTTCTGCGCTCCGAGAGTTGGAACGTGCTGCTTGGACCAATAGGCGGAATTGGCCCGTGATTGCCGCTGCTTCAGCCATCACTGCGATCTGGCGCGACCAACCGTTCGTTTGTTTGGCCACTTCTCGCCCAATGCGCGCTTACAGCACTGGCCCGCTGTATCAGCGCCGCTGACTCGTCGGGTATCCTTACATTTTTGGGCCCCGGGGCAGGTGATTTTGTTAATAATTGATCAGCAAACGCTAGCGATTTTTCAGAGGCTTGGACGCAAGTTCTTGCATCGGCATACCTTACAGATTTCGCATTTAGGTCCGGGATGTTCTGGAGGCATGTCTCGGATGATTATGGGCATAATATTTTGGAAACCAGTTGGTTAAGAATTGGGCTATGAGCTATTGTTATCACTGGCATCGCCAATGCTAATTGGAAGGGAATACTCTTCCGGCTTGGTTACGGCAGACGCTTACCCCCCCTGCCATCGCTTGGCCGTTAGCCCTTGCAGCGAATGCCTTCCAAAAGAAGGCCCGACAGGCCTCCAGCCTCGTACCCTCCAGATTCATGAAAACCGCGATTGTCGATACCAGATCGGTCACCGTTGCCGCTTTTTTGGCACTGGCGACCATGGCGACGCCCGTTCGGGCGATTTCGTTCAGCACCTTTGTCAGCGGTACTGAGTTGATCTCAGCGACCGGCGGGCAGACGCCGATCGGGTTCGCCTACGCTGGCGACAAGTTTGTCGGCTCGGCAAACTACCCGGGCGGAAACCAGTTGTACCAGGTCAACTTGAGCGGCGGGAGCGCGACGACGTTTGGGGCGCCGCTGACCGGGTTTTCCGGCGAGATTTTTGTGGCGGCTTCGTTTGCCTCCGGGGCGTACGGCTCCAATGAGATCTTCGCCGGATCGGAGGCCGCGGGATCGGTGGTGCGCCTTGCGCATGACGGCTCATCGCAGAGCACGTTTGTGTCCGGTCTCGTCGGCGGGGTGCGCAGCATCGCCTTCGACCCCAACGGCCTTTACGGCAACCAGATGGTGGTCGCGACCAATCTCGGCAACATCTACACGGTGAACAGCTCGGGTGTCGCGACCTTGCTCGCCAGCGTCGGGGAGGACACCGAAGGCCTCAGTTTTGCCCCCGCGGCATTCGGCACGTATGCGGCTGGCACCTTGTTTGTCTGTTCCGAAAACTCGGGCGCGGTGCGCGCCATCAATCCCGACGGCACCTATGCCACGGCTTTTTCCGTGTCCGGCGCCGAAACCGTCAGCTTTGTGCCGCTCAGCATCGGGGCCAGCGGAAACCCGGTGGAGGGTTTCTACGGGGTCAATTACCCCTATGACATTCAGAAGGCCCCGGCGTCCGACTTTGTACCGTATGCCGGCGATGCCATCGTCACGAGCGAGACCGGCCACGGCATCTTCGACGTGGCCTATGGTGTCGGCGGTTTCTCCGTTGCCAACATCGGGTATTTCCCCAACCAACCGGAGGACAGCATCGTTGTCACGGCCGACGTGGTGAGGGGTCATGGAAGCGTTCCGGATGGCGGCAGCACGGCCCTTTTGCTGCTGGGGGCCTTGGGTCTGCTGGGCGTCCTGGCCCGTCGCCGGAGGCGGTAGGCCTCGCGAGCCCGTCGGGAAAACCGACCACCCGCGCCGCGGAGTGGAATCGGCTCATCCGATTCCGCTTGGCATTCGGCACTTGGAACTCGGCACTTCCGGCGCCGCGGGAAATGGGCCCGCTGGGATTGGTGCGCTGCGCGCAGGCCTGCGGCCCGAACGCTGACGCGTTCGCCCTTCTCCGTTCGCCCAGCTCACTCCGTCGAACCCATGGGTTCTCATCCCAGCACCCTGCCGCT
>JBJKRD010000401.1:0-7018 GCA_046704925.1 Opitutaceae bacterium
CCACCCTCGAAGGGGTGCTCTCCACCTCGACCCATTTTCTGCTCCGCTCCTACAAGGAGCAAGGTTATCTGATGACCGCGCCGGCCGCGGATATCGGCCGCCTGACGGTCACGCCCTGAATGTGCGACCCGCGTGGGGAGGTGACCGCCGGCCCGCCCGCCGCGGCCCCCCGTGAATTCCCGCCATGGACACCAATCGTTTCATCGCCCGTCACATCGTGAATCTGCCCAAATCCGGCATCCGCGATTTTTTCGAGATCGTGGCGAAGATGCAGGACGTGATCTCCCCGGGCATCGGCGAGCCGGATTTCACCACGCCCTGGCACATCCGGGAGGCGGCCATCTACGCGTTGGAAAAGGGCCGGACCCATTACACCTCCAACCTCGGTCTGATCGAACTGCGCCGGGCGATCAGCCGCTATGTCACCCGCAACTACGGCGTGGACTATCGGCCGGAAGGCGAGATCCTGGTCACCGTGGGCGTCTCCGAGGCGCTGGACATCGCCTTCCGGGCGCTGGTGAATCCGGGCGACAAGGTGCTGTTTCACCAGCCCTGCTACGTGAGCTACCATCCGAGCGTGACGCTCACCCACGGCGTCGCGGTCCCGGTGCCGACCTTTGCCCGCGACGACTTCGCCCTGACCGTGGACGCGCTGGCGGCGGCCTGGCAGCCCGGCTGCAAGCTGCTGGTGCTCAATCTGCCCACCAATCCCACCGGGGGCACCTGCAGCCGCGAGCAACTGGAGGCGATCGCCCGGTTCTGTTGCGACAAGGATCTGCTGGTGCTCAGCGACGAGATCTACTCCGAGCTCACGTTTGAAGGCACGCACGTCGCCATCGCGAGCCTGCCGGGCATGCGGGAACGGACGATTTTTCTCCACGGTTTTTCCAAGGCCTTTGCCATGACGGGCTGGCGGATCGGTTACGCCTGCGGGCCGGCGGAGTTGATCGAGGCGATGATGAAGGTCCACCAATATTCCATGATGTGCGCGTCGATCATGAGCCAGGAGGCGGCGGTCGAGGCATTGGAGCGCGGCGGGGATGCGGTGAAGGCGATGCGGGAACAGTACCACCGCCGGCGCGATTTCGTGGTCCGCCGTCTCAATGAGATCGGACTGACCTGCCACCGCCCGCGCGGCTCCTTTTATGCTTTCCCCTCGGTCGCGGCCACGGGCCTGAGCGATCAGGAATTTGCGCTCGGCCTGCTGGAGGCGGAGAAGGTCGCGGTGGTGCCCGGGACCGCGTTCGGCCCGAATGGCCGTGGTTTCGTGCGCGCTTGCTTCGCCACGGGTTACGAACAGTTGCTGGAGGCCTGCGTGCGCATCGAGCGTTTTGTCGCCGCCCGGCGCGGCCGACCCTGAGCCACCGCCGCGCTTGCGGCGCGGCAGGGCGGGGTTTTTCGCTCGCCGCGCGCCGCCCGGCCCTGCCCTTTAAACCTCCCATCGTGCCCGCCCCCATGTCCCGTATCGTCGCCATCGTCGGCCGGCCCAATGTCGGCAAGAGCCGGCTCTTCAACCGCCTGGCCCACAAACGCATTTCGATCGTGCACGACCAACCGGGGGTCACCCGCGATTTGATTTCGGCAGAGGTGCAGGACGGTGCCTACACCCTCTTCGACACCGGCGGCCTCGGTCTCACCCCCGGCGCGTCGTCGGCGGGGATCATCGCCGCGGCCGAGGAGCAGGCCGTGTTCGCCATCGCCGCCGCGCAGCTCATTCTTTTCCTGGTCGACGGCAAGGACGGGGTCACCGGGCTCGACCAGCGCATCGCCGAGCGGCTGCGCCGGAGTGGGCGGCCGGTCCGCCTGGTGGTGAACAAGGTCGATTTCCACGATTCCCGCCGGGACGATCCCGACTTTTACCGCCTGGGGTTCGGCGATCCGCTCTTCATCTCGGCGGAACACGGGCTTGGCGAAGCGGAGCTGCGCGGCGCCATTGCCTCGGCGTTGGGCGCGGTGCCCGCCGGCGCCGCCGCGGGAGATTCCGCGGGCCTTTGCGTTTGCTTTCTTGGCCGGCCCAACGTCGGCAAGTCGTCCCTGAGCAATCGCCTGCTGCAGAGCGACCGGTTGATCGTGAACGCCGAACCCGGCACGACTCGTGATGCGATCGAGGTCCCGTTCAGCTTTCGGGGCCGCGATGGGAGGCAGTATCCCTTCACCCTGATCGACACCGCCGGCCTCAAGGCGGCGCCCAAGCTGGCGTCGTCGGTCGAATACTTCTCCCGTCTGCGCTCGCTCGACGCGATCCGGCGGGCCGGGGTCGTCTTCCTCGTGCTCGACGCCATGGAAGGCGTGACGCAGCAGGACAAGGCCGTTGCGGGCGAAATCGTCCGGGAGGCCAAGCCGGTGGTGATCGTGGTCAACAAGTGGGATCTGGTGCACGCCGCGTTCCGGCGCCCCGGCGGCGTGCCCGGCTACGAGAGCGAGCGTGACTTCCGCGAGAAATTCGAGCGGGCGCTGTTTGCCCGTCTTTTCTTCACGCCGGGGGCACCGCTGGTTTTTGTCTCCGCGGCTTCGGGTTACGAGATCGACCGCATGCTCAACGCCGCGGTCAAGCTTCACCGTCAGCTCGATACCAAGCTCGCCACGTCCCGGCTGAACCAGACGCTTATCCGCCTTGCCGAACGCACGCCCCCGCCGGCGGTGGGCGGGCGGCGCTTCCGCATCTATTACGCGGTGCAGACCGGCTGCCGGCCGTTTCGCATCCGGCTGTTCTGCAATCAGGAACGCCGGTTGACCGAATCCTACCGCCGCTACCTGGAGGCCGGGGTGATCGCGGAGTTCGGCCTCGCCGGCTGCCCGGTCTGGTTCGAGCTGGTCGGCAAGACGCCGCGCGCCGGCGCGTCCGCGCCGTGGGCAAAGCTTCCGGCTGATTGATGCCGCCTGCCGGGTTGCGCCGGCGCGCCGCCCCCCGGCGCTCCCGTCACTTGGGCATGGCCTGCTTCCAGACCGCCAGGATCCGGTCGCAGGTCTTGTTGAAATCCTCGTTGACCTTCCGGCGCGCCGGATCGCCATCGTACCAGGCCACGATTTCAGTGGCGCCCCGGCTGAAGGGAATGCGGCAGACGAAATCGGGCACCAGCCGTTTGATCTTGCTGTTGTCGAATACCATGCTGACCGACTTGTCGCCGAGGAGGCCCGCGCCCCAGTTCGGATCGTGCGCGGCGATGACGTCGGAGGGCACGTGCACGATTTTCGCCTCGGTGCCGGCGGCGCGGGCCATGACGGTGAAGATCTGGTTCCAGCTCAGCCACTCGTCGGAGGTGATATGCACGGCCTCGCCGATCGCCCGGGCGTTGCCCAGCAGACCCACGAAACCCCGGGCGAAGTCGGTGTGGTGGGTGAGAGTCCACAACGACGTGCCGTCGCCGTGCACGATGACCTCCCGGCCCCGCCGCATGCGGTCCAGCGTCGTCCACCCGCCGTCCATCGGCACCAGCGTGCGGTCATAGGTGTGCGATGGCCGCACGATGGTGACGGGATATTTCTCCTCGCGGTTGGCGTGCACCAGGCGCTCCTCGCAGGCGATCTTGTTGCGCGAGTATTGCCAGAAGGGATTGTCGAGCACGGTCGACTCGGTGACGGGCAGCGAGGCCGGCGGCGTCTGGTAGGCGGACGCCGAGCTGATGAAGACGTACTGCCGCGTGCGTCCCCGGAAGAGTTCCAGATCGGCCCCCAGTTGCTCGGGGGTGAAAACCACCCAATCCACGACGGCGTCGAATTCCAGTTTGCCCAGCGCCGGGCGGGCCGAGGCCGGATCGCGGATGTCGCCATGCAGAACCTGGGCGCCTTCGGGCGCGGGCCGCACCGACTGGCCGCGATTGAGAAGAAAGAGCTCGATGCCCCGCTCGAGCGCGAGACGTGAACAGGCCGAGCTGATGATCCCCGTACCGCCGATGAAGAGAACTTTCATGCCTACGGCTTTAAGGAATCCATCCGCCCGGGCAATGCGAATGCAATCCGCGCCGCCGCCGGCCTAGTTCTCGGAAGGGCGGGGTGGGGCGACGCCCGGCTGGATGTCGAACGTGGTATCCTCGAGGATGGGTTGATCCGCGTCCTTCACCACCAGCGGCTTCTCGGCGGTGACGTGGACGTCGCGGAACGTCACACCGGTGATCCGGCTTTGGGGCAGTCCGACGATCTTGCCGGCGTTGCGCACGGCGTCGGCGGTGACGTGGTCGATGAGAATGTCGTGGATCGAGGGGACCTTGCTGCGGTCGCCCCGGAAGTCGGGGCGGTTGTTGTCGACGTAGTTCAGGTCAAGCACGATGGCGTTGGCCACGTTGTGCATGCGGATGTCGGTGTAGCGGATGTTCGAAACCGGCCCGCCGGCCCCGATCATGGATTTGATGCGGATGCCGTTGTCCGCGCCGTCGAAGGTGCAGTGACGCACGAGCATGTCGTGCACGCCCACCGTCGTGCCGGAGCCGATGGAGATGCCGTGGCCGTGCTTGATGGTGCAGTTTTCGATCAGGATGTTGGCGCCGCCGGATTTGATGACGATATCGTCGTCGCCCGTGTCGATGTCGCAGTCGCGAATGAGCGCGTTGGTGACCGGACCGGGGTCAATCGCGTCGGTGTTCGGGGCGTTGAAGGGCGCGCGCACCTTGACCCGTTCGATGGTCAGATCGGTGATGTTGCGCGGCACCAGGTGGAACATGGGCGAGTTGGTCAGCGTGATGTCGGTCACCAGCAGTCGCCGGCAGTCGTTGATGACGACCAGGTGGGGCCGCCGGTAGACGACCCGGCCGGGCTGGCGGCGGGCGGCGCGCTCGGACCAGGCCCACCAGATCGCACCGTTGCCGTCGATCATGCCCGGGCCGGTCAGGGCCACGTCATGCAGGTCGCGACCGGTGATCAAGGGCTCGGGCGTGCGCACCCGCGCCCGCACCTCGGCCTCCGAGTGCAACGTGGAGGGGTCCGGGATTCCGTACGCCGCGAAGGAATCGGGAGCCTGGATGACGGCGCCGGCGTCGAGATGGAGATTCAAGTTTGAGCCCAGGCTGAAGGGCAGGGTGCGAAAAACGCCGGCCGGAACCACGAGCCGGCCGCCGCCGGCCTTTTCCACGGCGGCAATGGCCCGCCGAAAGGCCTCGGTATTGAGCGTATGGCCGTCGCCCACGGCTCCATAGTCCGTCAGGACGAACGTGCGGTCGGGAATGACCGGCAGCGCCGGCTGCACGTGGGCGGCCACGGTCACATCGACCGCCGCCGGTTGCGGACCAGCGGTCGCGCCAACGGCAAGGGAAGCGAAGCACAGGCCAGGAATCAGGAATCGAATCGCGCGGTTCATGGGGTGAGGGTTGGGTCGGAAGCGTGGAGCCTGCCGGATGGGGGCGCCGGCGGCGAGGCTGAAGACGCGGATGACCGGAGTCCGGTTTCCGGCGTTTGCATTTCCCGGTGCGCGAAGTTGCCGCCGGCCGGTCTCCGCGGAGGCAAGCCGGGAGTTTTTGGGTTGAATGCGGCGGGTTGCTCCCCGTTGCTTTCTTCCTGACGACCGCCGTCATGACCACGCCGCTCAAACTGGTCTTCCTTGGGTCGGATCCGATCGCCCTGCCGCTGCTCGACTGGCTGGCGGCCGGGGGTGCCGGTCTGGCCCGGGTGGCTGCGGTGTACACGCAGCCCGACCGGGCGGCCGGCCGCGGCCAGCAGATCGCGCCGGGTCCGATCAAGGCGTGGGCCCTCGCCCGCGGGCTGCCCGTGCGTCAGCCGGCGGGGATCACGCCCGACGAGACCGCGTGGCTCGCGACCCAGCGGGCCGACGTGGCGCTCGTGGTGGCGTTCGGCCATCTGCTGCCGGATCCGTTCGTGGCCGCGCCGCGTCTCGGCACGCTCAATCTGCACGGGTCGCTCCTGCCCAAATATCGGGGCGCCTCGCCGGTGCAGACGGCGGTGGCGATGGGAGAGCGCGAAACCGGCCTGACCCTGATGCGGATCGTGCGCCGGCTCGACGCCGGACCAACCGCGGATGAGGAAAGGGTCCCCATCGGGCCGCTGGATACCTCACTGGAGGTCCGCGCGCGGCTGGCGGCGGCCGCGTTGCCCCTGCTGGCGCGGGCCTTGCCGCGGCTGGCCCGGGGCGAACTCGTCTTTGGGGAGCAGGATCACGCCGCCGCCACCTATTGTCGCCGCCTGGAGAAGGAGGATGGAACCCTCGATTTCGCCGCCCCGGCGCCGACTCTGGCGGCGCGGATCAATGGCTTGTTTCCGTGGCCGTCATGCACGGTGGAATTCAATGCGGTCCCGGTGAAGCTGGGCCGGGCCGAGGCGTTGCCCGAAACGCCCGGCGGCCGGCCCGCCGCCGCGACCGGATCGATTGCTCCGGGCACGGTCATGGGCTCCGACTCCGCCGGTCTGTTGGTGGCAACGGGCGGAGGCGTCCTGCGCGTGCGCCGGCTGCAACGCCCGGGTGGGAAGCTCCTGGCGGCGCCGGAATTCCTGCGCGGTTTCCCATTGGCGCCCGGCACCTTGCTGCCGTCGCGCCCCATGTCCCGCTTGAGCGATTCGCGGCCGTTTCGCTGAGCGGCGGCGGGACGGACTCTTCGCTTGTTTTTGGCCGGGATTCTTCCAATGCTCGCGCGAATATGCCGCCTCGCCATTTCCCGCTCCGGGTCCTCGGGGTGATGACCGGGCTCCTGCTGGGGGCCGGCCCGCTTGCCGCGCAGGGCATGCCGCCCGGGGGGTCGTCCGGCTTTGATCTGGCCAGCCTGCACGAAGATGTGCGCCTGCTGAGCCAACGCGTGGATGATCTCAGCCTGCGTGTGGCGCAACTCGAGAGGGCGAACAACGACCTGCAGGCGCAGGCCGGCCGAAATTACGTGACGCTGGCCCAACTCAACCAGGCCATTGCCGACGTTCAGAAGACCCTCCAGGCCGCCCTCCGCGATCAAAAACGCGAGACTTTGCAGGAGGTCAGCGGGCGGCTGGAGAAGCTCGCCCGCGAGACGCAGGCGGCGATCGATGCCGACGCCCGGGGCGCCGCCACGCGGCCGCCAGTGTCGACTCCGACCTTCAACGGCGA
>JBJKRD010000402.1:0-12598 GCA_046704925.1 Opitutaceae bacterium
TACTGGGAACACGTCATCCGCATGAACGACCATCAGAAGAAACGGTTCACGGCGCGCATCGTCAGGGCGTTGTTCAACACGGTGGCTGACAAGCGGATCGCAATCTTGGGATTCGCCTTCAAGAAGAACACCAACGATGTTCGCGAATCGCCGGCCATCTCCATTTGTCGCGACCTTTACGCGGAACATGCCCATCTCGCTGTCTACGATCCCAAGGTGACTCCCCAGGATATCCACCGCGAGGTGTTGGGTGCGCCGGAGACGCCCGATCCACGGCTGACGATAGCGGCGGACCCCTATGAGGCTTGTGCCGGCGCCCATGCGGTCGTGATCCTGACAGAATGGGACGAATTCAAGGATCTAGATTATGTGCGGGTCTTCGCTTCGATGCCGAAGCCGGCCTTCATCTTTGATGGGAGAAATATCCTGGACCTTGCAGAATTGAGGACGATTGGGTTCCTGGCGTCCGGCATCGGCAAGTGAACGAGCCGTGCGGCGGGCGGGTGGAAGTCGGACCGCCGATTACTCCACGGCCGTGGCGGAACGGCAGTTGCGGTCAGGCGTGCCGCCGCCGGCGAAGGATTCCCGCGCCCAGGATGCTGAGGACCGCGAACGCCGCCCCGTAGGTCGAAGGTTCGGGCACGGGGGTAATCTGATGGTCCCACGATTGCCACTTCGTGTCACTGGAGGAGTACCCACTGAAAAGGATGCGGCCCAAGTTGGCGGCGCCGGGGTCGTTGATTGAGTAGAAGAAATCGACCGCATCGGACCAGTTCGTGATGGTCAGGATCGCGCCAGCATTGATGGTCAACGAAGCTAGGTTCAACGTCGACACGCCGCTGAAATCGAGGATCGAATTGGAAGTGACCATGAGCGAATTGAAGTCGGAACTGAAACCGCCGAGGCTGAAGGTGCCACCGCTGAGCGTGAGGTTGCCGCCCGCGAGACTTACGCCGCTGCCGAGAGTGAGCGTGCCAGTTCCGGTCTTTGCGAACGTTCCGGTATCGCCGCTCGCAAACGAGCCGCTGAAAGTGGAGGAGACATTACCCGATCCAGCAGTCAGAGTGCCGCCACCGAGCCGAAGCGTTCCCGAACCTGTCAGAACTCCGACCGAGGCGGTGTAGTTGTTGAGGTCGAAGGTGGCGCCGTTTTCGACGGTTAATGCAGTGCTGTTGGGAATCGCGTTGCTGGCACCCACGGTCAGAGTCCCGGCTCGAACGACGGTCGGTCCGGTATAGGCATTGGCTCCGTTCCCAACCACGAGCGTGCCGGCGCCGGCCTTGTAAAGGCCCATTGTGCTGTTGATCAGACTGTTGACGGTGGCGGTGGATCCCGTGGCGACGTTGAACTGTGGAGTCGTGCCATTGAGCGCAATCGTCCCGTTCGAAAACGTGGGGTTTCCCTCCTCGACGATGACACTTGAGGAAGTCTGGGTTCCGGAAACGGTCACGGTGTAATTTCCGGTCGCGTTCGTGCCCGCGCTGAAGACCGCGAGATTGCCCGGCGTCCATGCTCCGGTGGCAACGTTGCCGTTGGCAGAACTACTCCAGTTCGTGGCACTGCTGGACCAAGTGCCGTTTGGTGAGGCGCCGCCGGCGCCGGACGTCGATCCGTTGATGTCCCAATAAGAGGCGGGAAGTTGCACGATTTGAATGCCGTTGACCGGCGCCCGCAGTACCCCATCGGCCGCGTAGGCGCCCGTGGCGGTAAGCGATACGGAACTTCCGGTGAGGTCGGAAAAGATCATGTAGTTCCCGGCCGTCGCATTCTGATAACTGCCCGGATCAACTTCTCCGGTCCCGCGGACATAAGTTCCCGAAAAAGTGGCATTGTCGTTCATCCAATAGGATTGGCTTCCCACCGTGAACTTCCCGACGCGATTGTTGCCATCACCGGCGGTGTACACGTAGAGATCGTAATACCCGAGGTTGCCTAGGCCATTGACGGTCACGGTCGTTGATGCGCCATTGGTGTTAATGTCGAGATATCCGCGCATCATCCGATTGTTCCCCGCCGTGTCCGACACCGCCGGATCCGCCCAGGTGTTGGTCGAGGAGTAGGTCACAGTTACGCCGGAAACAGTCGCACCCGAGCTATTGGTGATCGTGGTGCCCGACCCACTGGAGCCCGTCAGATTGTTCCAACGCGACTGGCTGACGACGCCAGCTGATTCATACCGAGACATTGATGTCGTCGAAGCGCCCGATTGTCCGCCGACAAAATCCAATCCAATGACCATTTGGCCAAAAGAGGT
This sequence comes from Opitutaceae bacterium, assembly GCA_046704925.1. Taxonomy (GTDB): domain Bacteria; phylum Verrucomicrobiota; class Verrucomicrobiia; order Opitutales; family Opitutaceae; genus Fen-1467. Next base: position 2,255 of record JBJKRD010000402.1, read on the forward strand.
GACAGTTATCGCTCCTACCGCGGCCACTAGGGCCCCCATTTTGCTTAGGAGGTGGATCTGCCGCCGGGTTCGACCTCCGAATCCGAGTTGCATCGTAGTAATTGGCTGTCGGTTTTCTGGTTCTGGCCAACATGTCTCTGTAGTAATTGTTAATCGACTGCAAAAACGTGTCTCAAGCCGGTACCTTTATTTTCAGCATTAACTTACATCGCGACGGCTCCGGAGGTTAAAGGAGGAGTCCTTGGGCCTGATATTGTCGCAACTTATGGGATTTAAATCACTTACAGAAGCCCATCGGTCCTTGATCAGATTCTCGACCAACTGTTTGGTAACGTTGATAGCCCCACAGCCAAACGTCGTATGCGGCCATGGGATAACCAAATGGCAGTCGTCACGTTTTTTGTGCGAGACATGCTGATCGCCCATCAACTACCGTCGCGGCAACGGAAGATTTTCGTCTCGGAATGTTGGTCCGACCGTACAGCAACGATCCCCGCCGGGGCATCAACACTGTTCGTGGAATGGACCGCCTCACCGGCGCCTGGACCGAGAAGCGCCGTAATGGTGCGCTCCTCGTGGCGGAGATGTTGGCCACCATCAAACCGGACGACGACGGCGCAGGTATCCCGCGCCGAGAGCGCTGAGCATAACAAACACAACCCCGTAGATAGAAGGCTCGGGCACCGGAGTAATCTGGTGATCCCAAGACTGCCATTTCGTGTCGCTCGCAGAATATCCGTTGAACACGATGCGCCCGAGATTGGCGGCACCCGGGTCGGCGAGAGAGTAGAAGTAGTCGACCGCGTCGGACCAATTGGCGATCGTAAGAACGGCCCCGGGATCGATTGTCAACGAACCTACGGTCAGCATCGATATGCCGCTGAAATCCAGGATCGAGTTGGAAGTGACGGTAAGTGAGCTGAACGAGGATCCGAAACCTCCGAGATTCAGTGCGCCTCCGCTGAGGACTAGGTTGCCCCCCGAGAGACTTATGGCGCCTCCGAGGGTCAGCGTTCCGGAACCAAGCTTCTGGACCGTGCCGGTATCCCCGGTGGCAAAGGAACCGGCGAAAGTCGAGGAAGCATTGCCCGATCCAACGTTTAGCGCGCCGCCACCGAGTCGAACTGTGCCGCTGCCGGAAAGCGCTCCGATCGTTTCCGCGTACCCGTTGAGGTTGAAGGTGGCCCCAGCCGCCACCGTAATGGCAGAGTTATTCGCCAATCGTTCCGACGCCCCCAGTTGGAGCGTGCCGCCAGCGACATTGGTCCCTCCGCTGTAGGTGTTGTTACCCGACAGCGTAAGCGACCCGGTGCCGGTCTTGGTCAGGCCGCCGGTGCCGGAGATCACCCCGGAGAACGTCGTCGAACTGCTGTTGTTACCGGCCGTCAGCGTCGCCGAGCCCAGCGTCACGTTGCCAACTCCGGCGATTGAGCCTATGGAATTCGAGAAGCCGTTAAGGTTCAGGGTGGCTCCCGAGGCCACCGAGACGGCGGTGGAGTCCGCCAGGGCGTTGGTGGCACCGAGGGCAAGCGTGCCGGCATTCACGTTGGTTGCGCCCGAGTAGGTGTTGGCGCCGGAGAGGGTCACGGTACCCGCGCCGTCTTTGGTGACGCCGCCGCCCCCCGTGCCGATGATCCCGGTGACGGAGATGTTGCCGCTGCCACCGAAAGTTAGGTCGGCATTGGCCGAACTCGTCACGTTTCCGGAAATTGTGAGAGTGTTGGCGTCGGAGTTGATGCGACTGTCGCCGGAAAGGGTCAACGTGCCCGAAAGGGTGTTGTCACCGGAGACGTTGTGAATGGCACCGCCGTTGCTGCTGCCCAGGCCTTGAAGGGTGATATTCTCCCCGGTGGAAACACCTCCACCGTTGACCTCCAGGGCGGCGCCGTCGGAAATCGTGGTGGTTCCGGCCGAGGTCCCCAGGGCGTTGCTGCTGGTAATTTGAGTGACCCCGGAATTCAGATAGATGTTGCCGGTGTAACCCGTGCTGTTGCCGCCGAGTACAAGTTTCCCTGAGCCGGTGCCGTCCTTGATGAGATTTCCGCTGCCGCTGAGCGACGCACCGACCGCGAGGTTACCCGAGCCAGTGATATCGAAGACGGTGTTGTTGGCCAGATTCAACGTGGAAAAATCCAGCGCTTGGTCGCTCGCACTCTTTTGTTGGACGTAGGGGATGACTCCGCTCAGGGTCAGCGTGTTGGACCCGGTTATCGTATAGGCGGGAGCACTCGTATCGAATTTCAGCCCCGCAATCGTATAGCTGCTGTTGAGGTTGACAGCTGTTCGACCGGCGCCGGTGTTGTCGAAGACCGCAATATCCGTGGTCCCCGGCACGTTGTTGCCCGTCCAGTTGGCGCCCCGGTTCCAGCGGTTATTAGAGCTCCCGTCCCAAACGACGCCGTTCTGTGCCAGGGGCGTCAACTGGTAAGCGCTACCGTAGAGGGTACCCGAGGTCACAGCGGCTTCTTGGGCAATCCCGTAGCCGGACAGATAGATCGAGCTTACGTCCTGAGCCCCCACCTTGGAGGCCAGCGTGTCGGTGCCTTGCTGCCAGTTGTCGACCACCATCACGCCGCTCGTGGGCGCGGTGTAAGTGCCAAAGACGAGGGTGTTGGCACCAGTCGGCGATCCAAAATCCAGCGTTGCGCCTCCATTGGCGATGAGAGTGCCGATCTGGTTGGAGAATCCGTCCAGGTTCAATGTGCCCGAGGCCCCCAGTGTCACGGTGCCGGTGTTGGTGAGCACGTTGTTCGCGCCCAATTGGAGGACACCGGCATTGACGGTCGTGCCGCCAGTGTAGGAATTGGCCCCCGACAAAGTGAGCGTGCCGCTGTCGTTCTTCACGAGGCCGCCCGCGCCGGAAATGACACCCGACATGTTGGTGTGACCTCCGCCGTCGACCGTGACCGTGTTGCCGTTGTTCACTAGCGAGCCGGTCAGATTCAACAGACCGCTTGATCCGTTCTTGATTTCGATGGCATTATCCGCGACCAGATTCGAATTGATCGTTTGGGTCGCGGAGCCGTGGGTCTGCGAGACCAAGATACCCGACGGCCCCAGGACGCCGTTGTTGTTGAACTCAAGCGCACCGTTGTTGAGCGTGTAGGAGAACGGCGCATCAATCTGAAGCGAACGAATGACTCGATTCTGCCCCACATCGATGGTCTGGGCGCTGCCGACGTAGGTGTTGTCCAGCAACACGTCCGCGGCCGTGGCGGGGACCGTGGAGCCATGCCAATCGGTGGCGGTCGACCATTTGTTATCTCCCGCGGTATTCGACCAGAGGTTCGCGGGAACGCTTGTTAGCGTGACGTTTTGCAGTTCGTGAATATCAGTCGCACCGCCAGTGCTGCCGGTGAAACCCATGATCAGTTGATCCGGCCTGGTGTAACCGGAGAGATCGATGCTGTAGAGGGGAACAAACTGAGCGCCGGTGCCGGCCTGAAGATAGACGGTGAGCTGATTGGTGGCGGTGATGACGACCTGGACCGTCCGCGAGTCGGCTCCCGTGGGGCGGGTGGTGGAGGACCCGAAGGCAAGCTGGGTGGCCAGTGTTCCGGTGCCGCCCAAGTAGTCGTAGCCAGTCAATCCCTGTCCTGGGCCACGGAGCGCAATTGCATTGGGATACAGCCCCGTTCCGACTCCACCCACGCGCCCTTCCGTCGCACTCGAATAGTTGCCGTATTCGTCAATCCCGAGACCGATGTAGCCCCCACTCATGCCGTTGATGTTCGTGGCGCCTCCGGCAGCGGTCTTTTGGGCGTAGCCGAGGCTGCCTCCATAGGCGCCCACGCCAAACGGCTTGCTCGCGTCAGCCAGGAAGAACGTCAGGCCATCGGCGCCTGAACCATTGTAGCTCGCATAGCTGAACTGCACTGCGATCGTCGAATTGGCCGCGTTGATGGCCGTGTTGTTGTAGGCGTAAGTCGCTTGGTTGTTGCCGTTGCTGGTGAGGCGGAGCCATCCACTGCCGACGGGGTCAACACCTTGGGCGGCCGTAAGGACGGGCGTATAACCCGTTCCGCCCAAAATCCATCCGGGGGCGGTCGTCCCGTTGAAGCTTTGGTCAATGGTGACGATCTGCGCGAAAATCATGGGCCCCCACAGGAAAGTGGCGGCCAACGGCAGAAATTTCAGGAGGCGTTGCATGGGATAGTGGCGGGAACCATTACTGATTCATCGCTGATTCGGTTCGCATGAGAGGGAGGCTGCGCGGGGCAATGGTTTGTTGATTTCCTTACGCTCAAATCCGGCGACCGTAATTGAATAGTATTTGCAACAACCGCGACAGACCTAAGTAGTGCTTGTCTGGTATTTGACGTTAGTTTGATAATGCGCCGATTATTTTGTAAGATTATAATGGCCAAAATCTTGCCAATATGTTATTGGCGAACTTATGCGCATTTGAGGCGCTTTCGACAGCGGCTCAAGGCGTCTACTTGCGTAGACCAGAACCAAGTTGTTGGCCCTTTGCGACCTTTGGGGCCCTGGTCGCAAAGCACGCCCATGAACAGGCGCTGACCCATCTAGGTGCCCAGCGAAGTCCTGTAAATCCTCGGAACTCGCTTGGTGACCGAACAAAGAGTCTCCCACGGAATTGTGTCAGACCACGCGCTGAACTCGGAAATGCTGATCTCCGCGTCGCCTTGGCGTCCGACCAGAACAACTTCATCTCCGCAACGGACATCAGGCACGTCCGTTACGTCGATAACGGTCTGGTCCATGGTGACCCGCCCGAGCACGGGACAATTTCTTCCGTGGATCAGAACGCGGGCCCGGTTGCTGCAGGCCCGCGCGATTCCGTCGCCATAACCCGCGCAAAGAATCGCCACCGTCGAATCCCGACTAAGCGTATGGGTACGCCCATAGCTGATGCCGGTCCCGGCGGGCAGTCGCTTCACAATGCCGACGCGAGTGTGAAAGCTGAATACCGGCTCCGTCCGGACGCGGGAGAGGAGTGAATTTGGGTGCGGCAGGATGCCAAATTGCAGCAGGCCCACGCGGACGGCGTTAAATGGTTGTTCGCCATGCGCGGTCTCCAAGCCGGCGCTGTTGTCGGCATGGACGAGCAATCGCCCCAAGTCGAGTGCCGGGCAACGGCGCAAGGCCGCGAGGAATCGCCGCCGTTGCTCGTCGGTAAACGAGGGGTCTTCGTCAGCGCTGGAGAAATGCGTGAAGGCGCCGTCCAACCTCACATGGCGGGCGTCGCGAAGGCGCGCGTAAACTTGCTCCACCTGCTCGTGCCAGACACCCACACGTCCCATTCCCGTGTCGATCTTCAGGTGCACGGCCACGGTGCGGTTGGCGGCGCGGCCCACGGCCTCGAACCGGTCGACTTCACTCACCGAGGAGACGGTGGCGGTGACGTCGTAGTCGACGAGATATTTGTCCTCTTCGGGAAGCAGCGGACTGAGGACAAGCACCGGCCAGCCGGGGCCGATCTCGCGAATGGCGGCCGCTTCGGTGATATTGGCCACACCGAACAGGTCGGCGCCGGCGTGCATCAGGCGGGCCACCGTTTGGTGCAAACCGTGCCCGTAGGCATCGGCCTTGACCACGGCCACGTATCTGATGTGCGAAGGCAGTGAGGCGCGGATCAGCTTTAGATTTCGCTCGAGCGCCGCGAGATCGATCTCGGCCCAGCAGCGGAGCGGAAGTTGACGGGCAGAATGCATGATCAGAGGGATTTCCGCGTGGGCGCCCGATGAATCTGTGGAGTCCACCGGGCGTACGCGGGCTCCTCAAACTGCAGGGCGTCGGGCTGCGCAACCGGACGCAGCAGATCGGCCCCGGCCTGGCGCGCCCATAGTTCGGGCACCAGGTAGGGAACCTCAACGGTCGTTGGCTGCGGTTGGACCCAGGCGCGGAAGCCGGCCGGCGTGTACAGGCGGCCGGCGTATCCCGCCAGCGCGGCGGCCGAAATGCGACGCAGCGACTGCACACCTCCCTTGTCGGCGGCCTCCGCCAGGTACCAGCTATCGCGGCGCGCGTCGGCCACGACCGCAAAAGGCGGCGGAGTGCCGGCCACGGCCAGGTTGTGAGCAACCAACTCCAGGCTGCGGTAGGCGAACGCCGGCAGGTTCGACGCGTGCAGGCTCTGCCAGGTGCGCAACGCCATCGCCGCCGTCCGAATCCCGAGAATCGACCCGGGCCCTTCGCAATAGACCAACGCTTCAACCTCGCTCAGGGCGGTCCTCGCGGTGGCGGTGACGGCCTCGACGCCCTCGAAGATGGCCCTTCCGGCTTCCCGCGGCGACTGCCGCCAAACGGGGGCCGTATCGCCCCGCAGCAATCCCACCTGCACGCGACTCGACGCGGCGTCGACCAGCAACACGTTGCGGTGTCGGGCGACGAGCGAGGTCAGGCTGGGCATGGGGTGCGAGCATGTGCCGCCTTTGGACCTCGGCAAGACTTTGGCGGGCCTGTCGCCACCCGTGTACGCGGGTCTCGCATGGCGGATTCAGATTCGGGCATTGACCGGCGGCGCGCGGGTCAGGTACCTTGACCAATTACGTATGTCAGTGTCCTTTTGCTTCTCACCGCAGTGAACATCGAACTCCAAGACCTCACCGACACCCGCAAGAATCTGGTCGTCTCGCTTGATCCCAGTGAAGTCAAAAGTGAGTACCAGGCGGTCATCGGCGAAATCGCCAAGGTTGCCCGCCTGCCCGGCTTCCGGCCGGGCAAGGCACCGGCGGACCTGGTGGTCAAACGCTACGGCCGAGAGGTGATGGATGAGTTCAGGAAAAAGGTCGTGAACAAGGCCTATCGTGGCGGCCTCGACCAGACCAAGCTCGACGTTGCCAGCATCGTCAAGGTGGACGAAGGCAAGATCGAACCCGGAATTTCCTCGGCGATCACCTTCACGGTGGACGTGCAGCCGCAGTTTGAGCTCCCGGAGTACATTGGTTTGCCGGTCACAATTCAACCGACCAATGCCACCGATGCCGAAATTGACACGGTGATCGAAGGGCTCCGCCAGGAGCGCGCGGACTTCCGCGTGGCGGAACGGCCGGCCCAAAACGGCGACTACGTCAAACTGGGCTATACCGGCACCATCGACGGCCGGCCCATTGCTGAACTGGTCCCGGACAAACAGATTTACGCGCAGGTGCCGCAGACTTGGGAGGAGGTGGGCGCGGGGCAGGGCGGGTTGATCCCAGGCTTGGGTCGCCAGTTGGGAGGTCTGAAAGCGGGGGAGCACAAGGAAATCGCCGTCACGTTCCCCGTGGACTTTGCCGCGGCGCCGGCTCTCGCCGGCCGGGCGGCCACGTATGCGATCGACGTGCAGGAGGTGCGGGAGCGGGTGCTGCCGGAAGTCGACGCCGAGTTCCTCAAGGCGCAGCAGGTTGAGACGGTCGAGGCGCTGCGAGCCCGCATCCGCGAGAACCTTCAGAGCCGAAAGGAGTTCGAGAACCGCCGCGCGCAGCGCCAGCAGGTAGGCGAGGCCCTGGCCGCCCGGATTGAGTTCTCGTTGCCGGAAAGCCTGCTCGCGGCGGAGACCCAGGAGGTCCTGCGCCGGTTCATGGAGGACAATCTACGTCGCGGCGTGCCGGAGGAGGAGTTTGAGAAGAACAAGAAGGAGCTGTACGAGAACGCGCGCCGCGCGGCGGCCGGCCGGGTAAAAACGCACCTGCTGCTCGCCCGGATCGCCGAGAAAGAAAAGATTCAGCCGGAGCCGCAGGACTTGGACGCCGCCATCATGCGCGAGGCGCTGCGGAGCAACCAGCGGCCGGAAAAGGTGGCCAAGGAGCTGGCCAATGACCGGGACCGGCTGCGTTCGTTGCAGCAGGCGATCGTGTTCGACAAGACACTTGATTTTCTGGTCGGCAAAGCTACCGTCACGACGGCAGGAGCCAAGGCATGAACGATCGGAGAACCAGGTGAGCTATTACGTCCCATTCATCATCGAAAACACCGGGCGCGGCGAACGCAGCATGGACATTTATTCCCGGCTGCTGAAGGACCGGATCATCTTCATCGGCACGCCGATCGACGATGGGGTGGCGAACCTGGTGATCGCCCAGTTGCTCTTTCTGCAGATGGAAGACGCGAAGAAGGACATCCATCTCTACATCAACTCCCCGGGCGGCGTCGTCACAGGTGGCATGGCGATCTACGACACGATGAATTTCCTGCAGTGCGATGTCGTAACCTATTGCATCGGGCAGGCGGCGAGCATGGCGACGGTGCTGCTGGCGGCTGGCACCAAGGGCAAACGGTTCGCGCTGCCCAACAGCCGCGTGATGATTCACCAGCCGACTGGCGGTGCGGGCGGCCAAGCGGCGGACATCGCCATCGCCGCGCGCGAGATCCTGCGGTGGCGGCACACGCTGAACGAGGCGCTGGCCCGGCACACCGGCAAGACGGCGGAGCAGATCGACAAGGACTCTGATCGTGATTATTATATGAGTGCGGACGAGGCCAAGGCTTACGGCATCGTTGATCACGTCGTCGCTTCCACACGCGAAGCCCAGTCGCTCGCGGTCCAGACGGCCGCCTGACGCGCTGCCAACCGACCGCGCCCGCCACTTTCGATCGCCATGGCCAAATCCTCCCGCATGACCCTGTGCTCGTTCTGCGGCAAATCGCAGGCGGAGGTGAAGAAGATCATCGCCGGCCCTGGCGTCTATATCTGCGATTCCTGCGTCAATGTCTGCAAGACCATCATCGACCGCGAAATCAAGACCCCGGCGACGGAAAACCGCCCGGCCTTTCGCCTGGTCAAGCCGACGGAGATCAAGAAATCGCTTGACGATTATGTGATCGGCCAGGACCACGCGAAAAAGGTCCTCTCGGTCGCCGTGTACAATCATTACAAACGGCTGATGTTCGACGCGGGGCAGCCGCAGCGCAACGGCGTGACGCTGGCGCGGGAGTTCACGGAAGTTGAGGTGGAAAAGAGCAACATCCTCCTGGTGGGACCCACCGGCTCGGGCAAGACACTGCTGGCCCGGACCCTGGCGCGACTGCTCGACGTGCCGTTCGCCATCTCGGACGCAACGACGCTGACCGAGGCCGGGTACGTCGGGGAGGACGTGGAGAACGTCGTGTTGCGCCTGCTGCAGGCGGCGAATTACGACGTCAAGAAGGCCGAGTGCGGCATCGTCTACATTGACGAGATCGACAAGATCCGCCGGACGACCGAAAACGTCTCCATCACCCGCGACGTCTCCGGCGAGGGGGTGCAGCAGGCCTTGCTGAAGATTTTGGAGGGCACGGTGTGCAACGTGCCGCCGCAGGGCGGACGCAAGCACCCGAACCAGGAATACATTCAGGTCAACACCAGCAACATCCTCTTCATCTGCGGCGGCGCGTTCGTCGGGTTGGAACAGTTCGTCAAGAAACGGCTCGGAACCGGTTCCCTCGGCTTCCATGTCAACCCCGACGACCACAGCCTCACGCCGGAGGAAATGATGCGGATGATCGCGCCGGAGGACCTCGTGCGCTACGGAATGATTCCAGAGTTCATCGGACGCCTGCCGGTGGTGTCGATCCTGGATCCGCTAACCGAGGCGGATCTGGAGCGCATTCTCCTCCGCACCAAGAATGCCATGGTCAAGCAGTACTCGAAGCTGTTTGCGATGGACGGGGTGCAGTTGCGGTTCACCCGGGATGCCGTCCGCGCGATCGCCCGCAAGGCGGTCGAGCTCAAGACCGGCGCGCGCGCGCTTCGGGCCATCATGGAGAATCTGATGCTCGAGGTGATGTTCGACCTGCCGCAGCGGGAAGACGTGGTCGAGGTGGTGATTGATGGCGGCGTGGTGGCGGGTCGGCGGCGCCCGCAGCTCAAAAAGTCATCCAAGGCGGAGAACAAGGACGCGGCCTGAGGGCCGCCCGACCGACACCGTGGGAGGCAAACGGGAGGCGCGCCACTGGGGCGGTCCCGGAACAATGCGGCAGCGAGCGGATTATTTGGCTTGGTGCCGCGGCGCGATTGATGTTGTGCTGCCAGCTTGATGACGATCTATCCGGCCATTGACATCAGGGGCGGGCGGTGTGTGCGGCTGGCGCAGGGGCGGGCCGACCGCGAAACCACCTACGGCGCCGATCCGGTGGCGGTGGCGTCATCGTTTCTGGTGGCCGGCAGCCCCTGGGTGCATGTAGTCGATCTGGACGGGGCCTTCGCCGGTGAACCGCGGAACTTGGCGGCCGTCAGGGGAATCGCCGCACTCGGATTGAAGGTCCAGATGGGCGGCGGCCTGCGGACACTGGCGGCGGTGGAGGAGGCGTTTGCGGCCGGCGTGGAGCGCGTGGTGATCGGCACCCGGGCGGCCGAAAGCGAGACGTTCGTGCACGAGCTCGTGCGGCGCTGGGGCGCGCGGGTCGCGGTCGGAATTGACG
>JBJKRD010000403.1:0-5894 GCA_046704925.1 Opitutaceae bacterium
TCGCGCAACTCGACGGCATCTTTGGCGCCGAACGCACGGGCGGCTGGCAGGGCCTCCGGTGGAACCGCGCCGCTGCGCGCGGCGCCGCCAAGAACATTCGCACGTGGGGTCAGCTTGGTCTCACCGGCGCGTGGGCCGACCGGCCCATTCACGTATACGGACCGCCGGGGATCTACCCCGGAGGCACCTCGTTTTTTCAGGCGCGGGTGATGGGTGGCGCCGATACCTGGAATCCGGCGCTGCAGGAATTCGCCGATCCGAGGAAGATGATGGCGGCGTTGAGCAAAGATCCGGAGGGGATCGCCTATACCGGCATGTGCTATCGCACGCCGGAGACGAAAGCACTGGCGATCGCCGATCGGCCGGGGGCGCCCTCTGTGGCGCCGACGCGTGCCAGGGTGGCCGATCGTTCCTACCCGCTGGCGCGCCTGGTTTACATCTACTTCGCGCCTGACCGGGCCAATGGCGATCCCGCGGACCCCAGGCTGCCGCCCCGTCTCCGGGAGTTTCTCCGCTACATTCTCAGCCGGCAGGGCCAGGCCGACGTCGCGCGGGAAGGCGATTACCTTCCGCTGACTCCTGAGCTCGTCCGCGCCCAACTCGCGAAACTCGAATAGCCGGCACCGCCATTTGCCTTGCGCGCCGCCAATCATGAACTTAACGACAATTCGATCGGGCTCGCCCCTCCGTTGGATCCTGGGCGCGGCTCTCGCCGCGGCTGCCACCCTGGCCGCGGCCCCGCCGACCGCGACTCCAGGAGCGGTTTTCGATTCCCTCGCGGTCCAGCGCGCCCGCACCAAGACCGTCACCAGCCGCGGGCACCAGGTGTTCTACACGCGCCATTGGAATCTCGACGATCTGCCCGACTACGTGCCGGGACCGCCGGTTTCGGGAGCCATCCGCTTCTGGGGCAGCAACTACTTCACCGACGGCCGGCTCGGCGAATACTGGCGCGAGGGCTTTCAGAAGTATCAGCCCGGGGTGAAGCTCGACTACAACCTCAAGACCGCGGCCGCCGCGATACCGGGTCTGCTGGCCGGCGTCGCCGACATCGGCATCGACCACAAGATCACCTGGAAGAACCTTTTGGCGTTCCAGCGGATCTACGGCTACAGCCCGCTCGAAATCGTGGCAGTGACGGGCTCGTTCAACGTCCCCGGCTGGTCCAACGCTCTCGTGATGGTCGTCAATAAGGACAATCCGATCGACCGCCTGACGCTCGACCAGCTTGACGGCATCTTTGGGGCACAGCGTTCTGGCGGCTGGGTCGGCACCGAATGGCATCCGGAGTTCGCGCGCGGCCCGGAAAAGAACCTCCGCACCTGGGGTCAGCTCGGACTGACGGGCGCCTGGGCCGACCGGCCCATCCAGGTCTACGGGCTCAATCTCGAATACCAGCAGGCCACCGACATTTCCCGGTGGATCCTCCGCGGCAGCGACAAATGGAACGAGCAGTTGCGGATGTACGCCAACTATGCCCACCCCGACGGCACGCTCGCCATCGGCGCCAAGCTGCTCATCGCCGATATCGGCCGGGATCCCAGCGGCATCGGCTACGGCAGCTTCAGCTACCTGACGCCGCAGGTGAAGGCGCTGGCATTGGCGGACCGTCGCGGCGGTCCCTATGTCGCGCCCTCACTCGAAACCGTCCGGGACCGCAGCTACCCGCTATTCGACGAGATCTACTTTTATTTGAACCGGCCGCCCGGCCAGCCGCTCGACCCGAAGCTGCGCGAGTTTCTGCGCTATGTCCTCAGTCGGCAGGGGCAGGAAGCGGTGGAGCGCGACGGCAAATACCTGCCGCTCCCTGCCGCCGTGGTCCGTGAACAACTGAAAAAGCTCGACTGAAGTTCGACATCATCCGCCCATGAAAATCGTCACTCTACTGGCTGCCGGCGCGACGCTCGCGGCCGCGAATATTCCCGCCCTCCCAGCCCAATCTGACCGGGTCTCCACCGGGCTCGCGATGCAGTCGGCGCGCGCGGACATGATCCACAACAAGGGGAAGAAATCCTTCTACCCCGCTGATCAGTGGAACCTCAGCGACCTGCCCGCCTACCACCCGCAGGAGCAGGTCAGCGGCACCATCCGCATGTGGGGCAGCAATTACATCACGGACGGCAACCTCGGCCAATATTGGGAGGAGGCCTTCCGCAAGTTCCAGCCGGGCGTCCGATTTGAATTCCACATGCTGACGACGCGGGCCGCCGTGCCGTCGCTGGTATTTGGTGTCTCCGATCTCGGGATCGGGCGGAAGATCACCACCGAGGAACTGCAGCTCTACCAGCGCTACAAGGACCACGACCCGCTGGAGATCTCCATTGCGACCGGATCGTATAACGTCACCGGCTGGCAGCCGGCCTTTGGCATCGTGGTGAACAAGGACAATCCGCTCACCGAAATCACGCTCGACCAACTCGACGGCATCTTCGGCGCCGAGCGGCTCGGCGGCTGGATCGGCACCGACTGGCATCCGGAATTCGCCCGCGGTCCGGAACAGAACATCCGCACCTGGGGCAAGCTCGGGCTGACGGGCGAATGGGCCAACCAGCCGATCACGCCCTACGGCCTCAACCAGCGCTATCATCAAGCCGTCGAGATGTCCGACTGGATCCTCAAGGGGAGCGACAAGTGGAACGAGCGGCTCCGCATCTACGCAAACTACGTCGCGCCCAACGGCCAGCTCAGCCGCTCGCTGCGGGCCGACCTCGCCAGGGACCGGTACGGGATTGCCTACGTCGCGGCGCCGACGGTCAACCTGCCTTCCGACCTGAAGCTCCTCAAGGTGGCCCGGACCGCCGCCGGCCCGTATTACGCCTATACCCTCGAGAACATCCGCGAGCGGCGGTATCCCTTCTTTGACCAAATCTACGCCTACGCCGACGCCAAGGACGCGGCCTCGCTGGAGCCGAAGGTGCGCGAGTTTCTGCGCTTTGTTGTCAGCCGCGAGGGCCAGGAATGTGTGGAACGCGACGGCAAATACTTGCCGTTGACGGCCGCCGTATCCCAGGAACAGTTGCGGAAACTCGAATGACGCACCTTGCCGCCGCTTTTGCGTCGCTCGTCGGCCGCGACCTCGCCGCCGTGCCCTGGGCCCGGGCGGGGTCCAAGTTTGTGGGCATGGTCGCCTACTTCGCGGTGATCGGCGCCCTGGGCTACCGCCTCGTGCGCGTGCGCCTGCAGTCGGCGGCCGGGGCTCCGGATGCCGCGGCCCTGATCGGCGCCGATCGGCGGGCCGCCGGGATCGGCTTGCTGGGGGCCTTGCTGTTGCTGCCGGATTTTGCGCTGGCCGTCGCGCACCAAGCTGGCGCCCGCACCGGTTGGTCGGCGTGGCTGGCGGCCGCCAGGCCGGAGGACGTGGCCGAGCTCGTGTTGGCGCCGCTGCTCATCCTCGCGTTCGCCTTCGCGGCCCGCAACCGGCACCGAGCTTGGAGCGCCGCCCTGCTCCTCGGCCTGTTGCTGGCGGTGCGTTCCGCCCTCAACGGCCGCCTGGCGGCCCAGATCAACCCCCTCCACGAGGCCGCGGCCGCGCTGTGGCTGGGCACCCTGGCGGTGCTGGTGCTCGCGTTTCTGCCTGCCGTCCTGCGGGAGCAGACCCCGCGTGAACAGCGCGGCCCGCTGGTCGCCGATCTGGTGCGGCGGTACTCGCCGCTGGCCTTGTTCTCCGCCGCCGGCGTCGCCGTCACCGGCCTCGCCACGACGTGGATCCACTTGAAATACCTGTCGGCTCTCTGGACCACCCCGTACGGCCAGGTGCTCCTCCTGAAGCTATGCTTCGTCGCGTCGATCGTGGCCCTGGGCGCGTGGAATTGGCGGCGGGCGCTGCCGACGCTCGGCACGGAGGAGGCGGCCGGCCGGCTGCGCCAATCGGCCACGCTCGAGTTCGTCGTGACCCTGGTCGTGCTCGTCGTTTCTGCGGCATTGTCCAGCATGCCAAGCCCCCGCCTGCCCCGGCTGGACCGGAAGGGAACGCCGGTCTCCCAAGTCGCGGCGGGTGGTCTCTCGGCGGACGCGGCGCCATCTCACTGACCGCCGGCGTCGCGACCCGACCGGCCGGAGCCGGCCGTCGCCCTCCGCGGCGACCGGCAACCTAAACCAAACTTCAGGGAAGGTTCAGCCTTCATTAATGAAGCCGGGTTAGCGTGAGTTCGCGTAATAGGTGCGGGCTGTCCATGGCGGTGCCCACGGCGATCGCCGGCCTGCGTCCGACGCGGTTCTTCCCCGCCACCGCGACGCCGCTCGCGCGCTAACGTCCATTCCCGCATGCATCCGGCCCCCGGCTCTCCCACCCCGCCCTCCGTTCCCGATCCGACGGACGGATCGCCACGCCGATTCTGGCCGCACGGCTGGTGGCGGTGGATGGAGATCAACGTCGGCATCATCCCTGTGCCCGTGCTGGTGGCGCTGGTGATGATTGTGGCCGGCCTGCTGCTCACCGGCGGACTGCCCAACGACATTTCGGTCGCCATGGCCGTGATGGCGCTCGGCGGCTTCCTCTGCGCCGAGGCGGGGCATCGGCTGCCGTTCATCCGCCATGTCGGCGGCGCGGCCATCTTTGCCACGTTCATCCCGTCAGCGCTGGTGTTCTACCATCTGCTGCCGACGGCGGTGATCAAGGAGGTGACCGACTTCACCAAGTTCACCAACTTCCTGTTCCTGTTCATCGCCGCCGTGATTGTCGGCAGCATCCTGGGCATGGATCGAAAGGTGCTGATCCAGGGTTTCATCAAGATCTTCATTCCGATGGCTGTGGGCTCCGTGCTGGCCGCGGCGGTCGGCACGCTCGTCGGCGGCGCCCTCGGCCTCGGTCTCAAGCATACGTTCTTCTATGTCGTCATTCCGGTGATGGGCGGCGGCGTCGGCGAGGGCGCCATCCCGCTTTCCATCGGCTACGCCCAGGCGCTGCACGAGGGCCAGGGCGTGCTGTTCGCCCAGGTGCTGCCACCGGTGATGTTCGGCAGCCTGATGGCGATCCTCCTTTCCGGCGCCTTGAATTACCTCGGCAAGAAGCGCCCGCATCTGACCGGCGAGGGGCGCCTCCAGCCCGGCGAAAAGGACGAACTGAACCCCCTGCAACAGGAGATCACCGGCCACATGGACATCGGCCACCTGGGCGCGGCCGGCCTCCTGGTCGTGGCGCTGTACATGGTGGGCATGCTGGGATTCCGCCTTTTTCGCCTGCCGGCGCCCGTGGGCATGCTCTTCATGGCCGTGGTGGTCAAGCTGGCTTACGGGGCGTCCCCGAAGCTTCAGCAGGGTGCGTTCGTCGTGTATCGCATCTTCGCGATTGGAGTCACCTATCCTCTGCTCTTCGCCATCGGCGTGGCCATGACGCCATGGGACAAGCTCGTGGCCGCCTTCGCGCCGGCCAATCTCCTCACCATCGCCGCCACCGTGGTGACGATGATGGGCAGCGGTTACGTCGTCGCCCGGTGGGTGAACTTCTATCCCATCGATACGGCGATCGTGAACGCCTGCCGCTGCGGCCAGGGCGGCACGGGCGACGTGGCGATCCTGACGGCCGCGAACCGCATGCAAATGATGCCTTTTGCGCAGGTGGCGACGCGTATCGGCGGCGCCCTCACGGTGACGCTCGCCCTGATCGCGTTTGCGCGGTTCGTCTGAGCGGCGCCCCGCCGGGCCCGTATCCAGAAAAGTAAGCCATTTTTCAGCGGGCCTTCAGCTTGCCTTAAGAAAGCTGCGGCAATCTGTCCGCGCATTATTCCTCCCCTCCCCCGGACGCCGGGCTCCCGTCACCTTTGGCCGGCCGCCTCTCCCGCATATGCCCGGCCCACCCGGCCCGCCTCAGTCGCACCGCACCCCGCCATCATGAAACACCTGGTCTCCCGCCGGTATCTCGTACCGATGATCGTTCTCGCCGGTCTGTCCACGCC
>JBJKRD010000404.1:0-16333 GCA_046704925.1 Opitutaceae bacterium
GGATTTCGCTTCGAACTCTGGCGAAACCGCTGCCTCGGCAGCGATCCCTGCATTCCCCTATGCATGACAAGCCCGACAGCCGCCAGCGCAGGCGCCGGCTTCGCTCCCGCCGGGACACCGCCAGGACCCCAAAGACTGATACCAGCCGCCATGCGTCCGCGCGCGTCCGCCGTCGAGGCGGCGGCCGCAATCGGGCCATGGATCTGCTGGAGCACCTCTGCGAGGTCATGCGGCTGTTCCCGGTCGCGGGCGGACAGGCGATCGCCGAGTTCGGATCCCGCCTGGCGGCGGGGAGGCGATCCGTCGCGGTCGCCGAGCGCGGGCGCCGCGTCGGATGTCTCGGCTTGGCGGCGGGAAAGCAGCCGCCGGTTTTTCTTGGCATGGCGCCCGCGCCGCGAGAGACCCGTGGGCGATGAATGAGCCGTCCGGGGCCGGGGAAATGTTCGACATCGTGGACGAAAACGACGGCGTGGTGGCGCGCGCGCCGCGGCGCCAGGTGCACGCCGAGGGACTGCGGCACCGGGCCGTGCATGTGTTCGTGTTCAACGCGTGCGGCGAACTTTTTCTGCAGCAACGGTCGCTCACCAAGGACACCGCTCCCGGGGCGTGGGACTCCTCGGCTTCCGGCCACGTGGATGCGGGTGAGGAATATGACGCCTGCGCGGCCCGCGAACTGCGGGAGGAAATCGGGCTGCAGGTGCGGCGGCCGCCCGGGCGGTGGCTGCGGGTCGCCGCGTGCGAAGAGAACGGGCAGGAGTTCGTGTGGGTATATCGGATGGAGGCCGAGGGACCGTTCTCCCTGCATCCGGAGGAGATCCAGCGGGGCGCCTGGCTGGCGCCACAGGAGATCGCCCGGCGGATCCGTGAACGGCCGGCGGAGTTTTCGAGTTCCTTTCGCCTGATCTGCCGCCTGCTCGCGGCCAGGGGGGACGTGCCCGCCTGAACCCGCGACGGGCCGGTCAACCCGGCCGGAGCCGCTTGATGGCGGCAAACTCCTTCGGCGAAATCAGGCGGCGGGGAACCCGCCGTTCCGCCTGGGCGAGGAGGAGGTCCCAGTCGTGCGGGAGGACCGGAGCGTAGCTCTCCCAGGGCTGGTGATGACCCTGTTTCCGGTGCCAGGTGACGTTGCCGCCGCCGATGATGACGCGGACTTGGTATCGGCGCCCCTTCGCATCGCGGCACCACCAGCCGAATTCCATGCTCATGGGGCGGGGGCCCAGCCGGCGGTGACGGCGGCCGGCGCCACGGTGCCGTCGACGGGGGCGAGGGCGAAGGAGGCGACCATCCGGCCGAGGTGAAAGGCGCCGGCCCGCCGGCGGATCCGCCAGACGACCACGGTTTCCGGCGAAACGTCGACGGCATAGCCGCCCAACGGCGTGGCGAACGAACCCGTGTTGACGACAATCAGCCCGGTCCGATGCCAGACTCCGGGCAGATGGGTGTGCCCCACGATCGCGAACCGGGCCCGCGGCCGGTAACAACGCACCACGGCGGCCACGCGCTCGGGCAGCTCCCGCCAGGCCCGCACCATCGCCAGCGGACGCCGGGGCGGCCAAAAAATGCGCACGGCGCGTGCGGTACGCGGCCAGAAGCCCCGGGGAAACGGGTCGTGCAGCAGGCGCAATTGCGCGCAGGCGCGCTTGCACGCGCCCAGGCGCGTCTCCAGCACCTCGCGCTCGGCCGGCGCCAGCGCGGCCAGCTCCTCGCGGTAGAGCGCGACGATCTGCGGCTGTTCCGAGCTCCACGGCACCAGATCCTCGAAAAGCAGTTCGCCGTGGGTCACGAAAACCAGTCCGCCGAGGAGATCGAGATGATGGAGCTCGGACAGGTCCGCGTCGTGGTTGCCGGTCAGCACCACCCCCCGCGGCAGTTCCCGCTGCACGAAATCCAGAAAACGCCGCCGGATGCGGGCCGTCCGCCGCGGATTTGGCGAGGGTCGCGTATCGACGCTGTCCCCGTTGAACACGACCCGGTCGGCGCCGGCAAAGAGCGGACGCAGGGCCGCCAATGAGCGCACGCGGCTCCCGCTGTCACCGTAATGCAGATCGGACAGAATGCGGATGATCCCGTGCGCCATCGGTTCTCCAAAGCAATCACGCCGCCGCCTGGCGGCAACAATTTAGCAGCGAAAGGTCGCGGGCGGACCGGACGGCGGCCGATATTGGGCGTTGAGGTGGCCGCCGGACCCGGTTCAATCGGGCGCATGGCTCTCTTCGGCACGCTGGCGGCGGTACGGGATCAATGCGGACGCCTCCCGGAGTTCCGGGCGGCGTTGGCCTACGCCGCGGAGGCCCTGACGCCGGGTTCGGCGGCGCAGGGGCGCATCCTGGCGCTGGCCGAGGGCGCAACCCACCGGGAGGAGTTGCCGGACGGGGCCTATGCCGTGGAGATGGCGTACCGCACCAAGAGCCGGGCGGAGGGTTTTTTCGAGACCCATCGCCGGTACATCGACGTCCAGGTGCTGGTGGCGGGCGAGGAGTTGATGGAAGTGGCGCCCGTTTCCCGTCTCCCGATGTCCCAGCCGTATGATGCGGCCCGGGATCTCATCCGGCACGCCGATTACGCCGGCGGGTCGGTGCTGCGCCTCGCGGCCGGAGAGGTGGCCGTGTTCTGGCCGGTCGACGCCCACATGCCGGCGTTGGCCGCGGCCCGGGCCGCGCTCGTGCGCAAGACCGTGGTCAAGGTGCCGATGCCGGCCTGAATCGCCGGCGGGAGCGTCAGGACCGCAGCAGGTGCTGCATCAGAAAAGCCGTCTGCAGGCCGGCCAGCTCCCCGAGTCCGCGCTGCGCCAGCGCGATCAGCCGGTCGAGCTGGTCGTGGGAGAACGTCGCCTCCTCCCCGGTGCCCTGCACCTCGACGAACTGTCCGCGGCCGGTCATGACCACATTGAAGTCGACCGCGGCATCCCGGTCCTCGACGTAGGCCAAGTCGAGCAGTTCCTGTCCGTCGCACACCCCCACGCTGACCGCGGCGACGGAATCGGTGAGCGGATTCTCGGCGAGGCGCCGGCTGTCGAGCAGCTTCTGAATGGCCAGGCGCGCGGCCAGGTAGGCGCCGGTGATCGACGCCGTGCGGGTGCCGCCGTCGGCCTGCAAAACATCACAATCGATCCACAGGGTATTCTCGCCCAGCAGTTGCAGGTTCAGCACCGCGCGCAGGGCCCGGCCGATCAGGCGCTGGATCTCGACGGTCCGGCCGTCCAGGCGACCGCGGCTGATGTCGCGCGGCTTTCGCTCGAGCGTGCTGTAGGGCAGCATGGAGTATTCGGCTGTGAGCCAGCCGCCCGTGACGCCCTGCTGCTTCATCCATACGGGCACCCTGGCCTCGATGGTGGCGGCACAGATGACGCGGGTGTCGCCAAAACGCACCAGCACGGAGCCGGCGGCATAGGGGGCGGGGTTCGGTTCGAAGGTGACGGGACGAAGTTGGTCGACGCGGCGGCCGTCGGGGCGGGTGAAGGGCATGGCGGGAAAGGGGCGCGGCGGGATCGTGGAGATCGGCGTCAGATGACGGTGCTGCGGCTGGGCTCCTCGCGGCCGAACGACGGGTCGGCCAGCTTGAGCGGGAGGCGCCTGGGGAGGTCGGGGTTCTCGGCCATTTGCGCGATCAGGCGTTCGTTGAAATCACGCGCGGGATCGTGTCCCAGCCGTTTGAGGGCCTGCACCAGGGCGGCCACCTCCACCAGCCGGGCGATGTCCCGGCCGGGCCGGACGAACAGCTTGATGTGCGGGATCTTGATCCCGAGGATCTCGTAGAAGTTTTCCTCGAGGCCGGTTCGTTCCTCGACGGCATCCGGCGTCCATTCCTGCAGCGAGACGACCATGTCGATCCGCTTTTCCAGGCGGACGCTCTTGATGCCGAACATCTCGGCGATGTTGATGATCCCGATGCCGCGGCACTCCATGTAGCCGCGGGTCAACGCCCGGCTGCTGGCCATGAGTTCGCGCTCGTCGAGCAGCTTGATCACGGTGATGTCGTCGGAGACCAGGCTGTGGCCGCGCTCGATCAGGGCGAGGGCGCACTCGGATTTGCCCACGCCGCTGTCACCCCGGATCATGACGCCGACGCCCTTGACGTCGACCGTGGTGCCCTGCTCGGTGGTGGACGGCGCAAACTCGTTGTCGACGCACAGGGTGGCGGTGTTCACGAAGTTCATCGTGATCATGTGCGTGCGGAAAACCGGCAGGTGGCGTTGCCGCGCCACCTCGAGCATCGGCTTGGGGCAGGTGAAATTGCGCGTGAGGACGAGGCAGGGGATGTGGCGGTCGGCCATGCCGTTGATGACCGCGCGCTGGGTATCGTCGGGCAGAGTGCGCAGGAAGGTCATCTCGGCGGCCCCGAGCACCTGGATGCGTTTGTTGGCGAAGTACTTGAAAAACCCCGTCAAAGCCAGGGCCGGGCGATTGATGGCCGGCTCGCGAATCAGACGATGAAGCCCCTCACGGCCGGAGATGAGCTTGAGGTGGAGGCGGGTCCCGTACGTGTCAAAAAAATGGGCGACGGTGATGCCGTGGATGGCTTTGGGCATGGAACGAAGGCGCGGGCGGACGGTGGCCGTTGACGCCCGATTGTTGACGGGTGTCGCGGGAAATCGCCAGCCTAGAGGTTGAAATCCTTGCCGAGGTAAAACTCCCGGGCCTGGGCGTTGTTGGTGAGGTAGTCGCGCGGGCCCTCGGCGATGACCCGCCCCTCGTGGATGATGTAGCCGCGATCGACGATGTTCAGCGTTTCCCGCACGTTGTGGTCGGTGATGAGCACGCCGATGCCCCGCCCCTTCAGCTCGAGGACGATCTTCTGCACGTCAGCGACCGAAATGGGATCGATGCCGCTGAAGGGCTCGTCCATCAGCATGAACTTCGGCTGGGTGACCAACGCCCGGGCGATCTCCAGGCGCCGGCGCTCGCCGCCCGACAAAGTGTAGGCCTTCTGGCGCGCCAGCGGGGCGAGACCGAGTTCGTCGAGGTGATGCCGGACCCGGGCCGGCCGTTCCCGCCGGGGAACGTGCATGGTCTCGACGATCGCCAGGATATTTTCCTCGACCGTGAGCTGGCGGAAAACGGACGCCTCCTGCGGCAGGTAGCCCACACCCAGGCGGGCGCGGCGATGCATGCGCAGGCGGGTGGCATCGACCTCATTGATGAAAACCTGTCCGCGCGTCACCGGCACCAGCCCGACGATCATGTAGAAGGTCGTCGTCTTGCCGGCGCCGTTGCGCCCCAGGAGGCCGACGACTTCGCCGGCGTCGACGCGCAGGTCCACACCGTTCACGACGGCGCGCTGGCCGAAGACCTTGGCTAGGCCCGCCGTCCGGATCGAAACGCCGGCGGCGGACGGCGACGCGGGGGAGACGGCGTCCATGCTCAGCGCTTTTCGGGTTCGCCGGCGGTGGGCGCGGGCGGCGGCTGGTTCTTGTCGAACCCGAGGTCCTTCAGGGGCGGCAGCGTGATCCGCACATTGGTGCCGTCGACGCGGCGCTGGCCGCGGTAGAGGATGAGGGGTTCGCCGGTCGCCGTGGTGTTGTTCCCGTGATCCACGACCATGGGATGACCGGTGAGCGTGATGCGATCCTCGCCCGGGAGCACCTCGGCCCGTTCGCAGGTGGCCTCGCGGTCGCCCTGCACGATGCGCACCCGCCCGGTGGCAACCAGCCCCTTGAAGCGTTCCTGCTTGCCGATGGTGTCGTCCTTGGCGCCGGTGCGCAGCGAGACGACCTCAAGCCGGTCGCAGGTGATGCGGATGTCGTTGCCCGTGACGGTGACGTTGCCGGTGAAAACCGAGACGGTCTGGGTATCGGTGCTGCGGATGTCGCACGACTCCGCCTCGATGACGGTATCCTGGGGCGCGGCGACGGCCGCCAGGGCCGGCCCGCAGAGCAGGACGGCCAAAAACCAGGGCCACGCAGGGCGAAGGCGGGACGTCATCGGAGCAGATGGATCAACTGGGCGTGGAAAACTACGCGCACGTCTTTCCGGATGGAAACTCTTTTCTGGCGATGGTCGTAGAGCCAGTCCCGGCCCGTCGCCTCGAAGTCGTTGGTAATCACCCGCACCGAGTCGTCGCCGCGCACCTGGCCGCGGTTGACGTAGGCGGTGGCGGAGGGACTCAGGAAGATGGAGTCGATGTGGTTCGCAGAATCGCCGGCGAACACGGTCAGGTTGAGATTGGTGACCTGAATCTCATCCTGGCTCACATAATGTCCGGCCGTGCCGCGCAACAGCCAGGAGCGGTGGCCCGCCGGGGTGAAGGTCGCCACCTCGAAATTGCGGACCGGCGCGCCGGCGGTAAACGCCGTCGGGGCGTTCGCGCGGGCGTCGGGCGGGGTATCGGCGCCGGCCGCCGGGGTGAAGGCGCACAGGGCGGGCAGGATGAAAAGGAGGCAGCGCACGGCGGATCCTAGGGCGACGCGGCGAGCAGGAGATCGCAGACTTCGCGCACCGCACCGCGCCCCGCGGGCCGGGTGGAGACGAAGGCCGCGGCGGCCCGGGCCGCCGGCAGGGCCCCGGGGACGGTGGCCCCGACGCCGGCCCAGGCGATCGCCGGGGCATCGACGACGTCATCGCCCATGTAGCAGACCTGGCCGGCGGCGAGGTCGAGTCGTCGGGCCAGACCCTGGAGGACCGCGAGCTTGTCGTGGCATCCCTGCAGGACGTGGGGAATCTTCAGCTCCGCCGCCCGCGCGGTGGTCGCCGCGGAGTGGCGGCCGGAGATCCACGCGAGGACGATGCCGGCGTCGCGGCAACGCACCAGCCCGAGTCCGTCCAGGATGGAGAACGTCTTGGCCTCGGTGCCGTCGGAGGCGATCGTGACCGTGCCGTCGGTCAGGGTGCCGTCGACATCCATCGCGAACAGGCGGATGCGCCGCCAGGCGGCGCGCGTGAGGGGGGAGCGCCGGCGGCGGAGGGCCGGGCTTCCGGCCGGCGAGGCGGCGTTTGGGACTTTCCGGCGATGTTTCATCGATTCGGCCCTTGGCACCCGCCGATCGGCCGTCACCCCAGCCAGTTGGCGATGGCCGCGTTCACTTTCTCCGGCGTGGGACGAAAGACGTGCTCCAGTTCCGGCGCAAAAGGCACCGGCAGGTCGAGCGCACCGAGCCGCAGCGGCGGCGCTTCGAGCGAATAGAAGCATTCGGCGGTGAGCCGGGCGACGAGTTCAGCGCCGAATCCGTGGGTCAGCCGGCCCTCGTGCAGGACAATCAGGCGGTGGGTGCGCCCGACCGACGAGCGAATCGCGTCGAGGTTGAGGGGGGAGAGGCAGCGCAGGTCCCACAGCTCGAACGCGCGTTCGTATTCGGTCGCGAAATAGTCGCAGACTTCCGCCGCGAGGTGGACCATTTCGCCATAGGTCACGAACGTGGCGAAGTCGCCGGGACGGACGCACTGCGGGTTCCAGACCTCGCGGAAGCGGGGATCCCAGGCCACCGGGAACTTTCCGCGGCGATAGAGGCCCTTGTGTTCGAACAACAGGACGGGATTGTCGTCCTCGTAGGCAGCCAGCATGGCGTTGAACGCGTCCTGCGGGCTGCTCGGATAGAGGGCCTTCAGGCCGGGAATGGCCAGGTAGAACGACTCGAGTTCCTGGGAGTGAAAGGAACCGAAGGTGAGGCCCCCGCCGCACGGCAATCGCAGGACAAGGGGCACCTTGGCGCCCGAGCGAAAGTGAAAGGTGCCGGCGTTGAGCCCGATCTGCGTGGCCGCCTCGGTGGAGAAATCGGCGAACTGGAACTCCTCGATGGGCCGGTGGCCGTTGAGTGCGAGCCCGATGGCGTAGCCCGTGCAGGCGCCCTCGGCGAGCGGCGTGTTGAACACCCGGGGCCGCCCGAAATCCGCGAGCAGGTTTTCGGTGACCTTGAACGCGCCCCCGTAGGTGGCGATGTCCTGGCCGAGCACCACGGACTCGGGACGCTCGGTGAGGATCTTGCGCAGGGCGCGGTTCAGCGCCTGGGCCATCGTGAGGTTTTCGGCCGGGGCGGGGGGCGCCGGGTGTTGGGGAAGGGCGGCCGGCGGGGCGGAATCGAGCGACGGCACCCACGGGATCGCCGGCGCCGGGGGCGCAAACAGATCGGCTTCCATGCCCGCCGGATCGGGGCGGGGCACGGCGATCGCGATCTTGATGCAGGCTTCCACGAACGCGCCGATCTCGGCATCGAGCGCATCGAGGCGGGCCGCGAGCCCCGCCTCCGCGAGCTGACGGCGCAGCTTGGGCAGCGGATCGGCGGCGAAGAAGGCCTCCGACTCCCCGGGCTGCAGATAGGTGCAGGTATCGTAGGCGGCGTGCCCGCGCAGCCGCAGGGTGTGGGCCTCGATCAGCAGGGGGCGGCACGTCCGCCGGACCCGCCCGACGGCGTCGGCGAGCGACCGGAGCGTCGCGGCGACGTCGGCGGTGACGTCGAGCGCGCGGCCCTCGATGCCATAGCCGGCGGCGCGACGCCACAACTCGGTGCCGGCCGGATATTGTTCGCTGACGGGAGTCGAATAGGCGTAGCGGTTGTTCTCGATCACGAACAGCACCGGCAGGCCCACCAGCGCGGCGAGGTTCAGCGATTCGTGCACCTCGCCCTTGCTGCTGGAACCGTCGCCCATGAAGGCGAAGCCGACCGCCGGGCGGCCGAGGCGGCGCTGCGAATCGGTGGTGCCGACGACGTTCGACACCATGATGCCGAGGTGGCTGATCATCGGCAGCGACCGGTTCTGCGGGTCGCCGTGATGCACGTTGCCCTCGCGGGCCCGGGTCGGGCTGGCCGCGTTGGCGAAATACTGGTTGAGGTGTTCGACGAGGTGTCCGCTCCAGATCAGGTGGGCGCCCAGGCCGCGGTGGGTGATGGAAATGACGTCCACGGCCTTGTCGGCCAGCAGCGCCAGGGGCACGCAGAGGCCCTCGTTGCCCTGGCCGCCCGTGACGGTGCCGCGGATGAGTCCCTGGCGGAAGAGTTCCAGAATGCGGTTGTCGGCCGTGCGGGCGAGGAACATCCACGCGTAGGTGCGGAGCAGGGCGCCGGGCAGATCGGTCTCGAGGTCCGCGGGCCGCAGATCGCGCCCCGTCAGGATGGCGGGAGTTTCAGGATACACCATGCGTGGCCCCGACGGTGGCGGGGCGTGGGGCGGCGTGCAAGCCCGTTAGGCGGACAAGCCGCCCGCAAAAACCGAACCCGCCGCGGGTGCGGACACAAGCGAACCGGGACGGATGCCGGTGACGGCGCCGCGCGGACCGGCTGGGATCGCGCCCGGCGGCCCGGGCCGGCAATTCCCGCCGGGCGCGTTCAACCGGCCCCGCCGACCAGGGCGCGGGTTTCCTGGTCATCGAGGACCAGGCTCAGATCGAGGTCCATCACCCCGTTCCAAGCCAGGGCGTATTTGGACAGGGCGGCGGGACGGTCGGACTCGAAAATCGCGACGCCGCGGCCCTGCACGACGTCGTGCCAACGTCCAACCAACTTGACGTTCGGACCAGCCAGGGCGCGGTCCTGCTCCGCGGTCATCTGGGCGAACTTCGCCAGCGTTTCCTGGAGCTTGCCGGGGTGTAGCTGCCATGTGATCATGAACTTCATCGTGCGTTCCTTCGCTTTCGGGGTTTTGGCTCTGGGCCGGAGTGAGCGGGACGAGCGGCCCGACGGGGGTATCGGTCTCCGGTCGCTCGTGAGCATAATTGGGAGCCGGTCGGCGGTCAAACGGGCACCGGGAAAAACGGCTCGCCGAATTCCGACGGCGGTGGAGCGCCGCCGATCCGTTGTCGGCAGAGTCAGCCCGGATGGCGCCGCCGACGGTGCCGGCGGGCGCCCGCGTCGGGCGGCGAACGGGCTCAGACCGCCAGCGACTCGCCGGGTTTGAGCACCGCGACCTTGTGGCCGGCCTTGGCGGCGTCGGCGGCGAACTTGCCCGCATCGACGGCGATCGGCGGCCAGGTGTTGTAGTGCATCGGCACCGTCAGTTTTGGCTTCAGCATCGCGAGGGCCGCGACCGCGTCGTCGATGCCCATGGTGTAATTGTCCCCGATGGGCACCATCGCCAGGTCGAGACCCGCCTGGCCGATGAGCTGCATGTCCAGGAACAGCGCCGTGTCGCCGGCGTGATAGACGGTCTTGCCGTCGGCCCAAAGGAGAATGCCGCAGGGACTGCCGAGATAGATCGGGTTGAGGCCCTCGTTGGCGCTCGAGGAGTGGTGCGCGATCGTGAGTTTCACGCGGCCGAACGGGAAATTGAATCCTCCGCCGGGGTTCAGCCCGTGGGTCGCGACGCCCTGCGCGCCGAAGTATTCGGCGATCTCGTGGTTGGCGATGATCGGGGCTTTGCACCGCTGCGCGATCGCGAGCGCATCGCCGACATGATCGTTGTGGCCGTGGGAGCAAAGGATGTAGTCGACGGTGACGTCGTCGGCCTTGAGCTTGGCGAGGGGATTGCCGGTGAGGAAGGGATCGATGATCAGCCGGGCCTTGGCGGTCTCGACCAGGAAGGTGGAATGGGCGACGTAGGTGATTTTCATGGGCGGATCGGTGGTGAAGGGCGGAGAGCGGTCCGGCGCCGGCCGCGGCGGGGCACCGCCGGGGGGGTGGATGGGTTCACCCGGCGACCGGCCGCGAAATCCGGTCGAGCCGGGCCATGACGGTCGGCGTCAGCTTTTCGACCAGGGCCAGCGCGCCGAGATTCTCCTCGAGTTGCTCCACGCGCGAGGCGCCGAGGATGACCGTGCTCACGTGGGGATTCTTCAGGCACCAAGCCAGCGCGAGCTGGGGCAGGGTAGTGTGGAGGCCGGCGGCGACCTCGGCCAGTTTCGCCACGGCGGCCAGGCGGGCGCGGACGTTGCCGGAGAGGATGTCCTGGCGCAGCCATTCCAGGCCGCGGACGCCGAGCCGGGAATTCTTGGGCACGCCCTGGCGGTACTTGCCGGTAAGAAAACCCGAGGCCAGCGGCGACAGATCGTGGTGCCGAGACCGAAGCGGCGGTAGAGCGGTGCGTACTCCCGCTCGACCCGGTTGCGGTGGAACAGATTGTACTGGGGCTGCTCCATCACCGGCGCGTGCAGTCCCAGGCGCCGGCAGATCGCGTGCGCCGCGGTGAGCTCGCGCGCGCTCCACTCGCTCGTGCCCCAGTACAGCACCTTGCCCCGCACGATCAGGTCGTGCATGGCCCGCGCCGTCTCCTCAACCGGCACGGCAGGATCCGGCCGGTGGCAGAAGTACAGGTCGAGGTAATCCACCTGCAGGCGGCGCAGCGCGGCGTGGCAGGCCTCGACGACGTGCTTGCGCGAAAGGCCCGCTTCGTTGGGCCGGTCGCCCTCGGCGCCGAAGAACACCTTGCTCGAGACCAGATAGCTGCCGCGCCTCCAGCCGGCCTCGCGCAGGATGCGGCCCATCACCACCTCCGCCTGCCCATCGGCATAGGCCTCGGCGTTGTCAAAGAAGTTGATGCCCGCCTCGTATGCGCGGTGCAACAGCTTCCGGGCGGTGCCATCTCCGATCTGTTTGCCGAACGTGACCCAGGCGCCAAAGGAGAGCGCGCTGACCTGCAAGCCGGAATTGCCCAAGCGACGGTAAACCATGTTCATCCTGCAAGGATTATAGGAAGGCGCCCGGCGAATGTCCAATGTTCCGCCCTATCCGGACGGTGGCGGACCCCGGAGATTTCCTGGCGCGGCTAGGCCCGGCGGTCGCCGGCCGGGGGGGCCGGGGAAAACCATTGCGCCAACCCGGCGACGTCCTCCGACGTCAGCCCGTGGCCGCCGCGGACCAGCTGCGTCGTCACCTCGGCGCCGCCCGCCCGCAGCAGCGCCGCCAGCCGCCCCGGATGCCCCGGCGGCACGATCGGATCCTGGCTGCCGTTGAGCAGGAGGACGCGTCGGCCCTGGAGGCTGCCGGCCGGCGCCGCCTCCGGGAGCACGACCATCGGACGCAGCAGCGCGGCGGCCTCCAGCATCTCGGGGCGAAGGAGGAGCAGGCTCGCGCCCATGTTGGCGCCGTTGGAGAAGCCGAGGACGGTGAGACGGGTGCCACCGAGGCCGTAATGGGCGGCGGCGCCCGTCAGGAAATCGGCCAGCTCATGGGTCCGCCGCCGCACGTCGTCGAGGTCGAACACGCCCTCGGCAAAGCGCCGGAAGAAGCGCCGCGCCCCGTGTTCCGAGACGTTGCCCCGCGGCGCGAGAATCGCGGAATCGGGCGAGAGGCGTCGCGCCAGCGGCACGAGATCGTGTTCGTCGCCGCCGGTGCCATGCAGCAGGAGCAGCGGCGGCGCGGCGGGGTCGCGGCCGGGAGCGAAGAAATGGACGTGGGTGCCGGTATCCATGGACATTTTAGTCGAGCCGCGGCAGGCGGGCCTCGATCTCCGCGCGATGGGCCTCGTACCATGGGGGCAGCGTCAGGTGGCGTCCCAGTTGATCGCCGGGCTCGTCGACCGCAAACCCCGGTCCATCGGTGGCAATCTCGAACAGCGCGCCGCCGGGTTCGCGGTAATAGATGGAATGGAAATAGCGCCGATCCATCACCGGACTGACGGCGAATCCCCGGCCGGACAGCGCGGTGCGCGCCCGCTCCTGCGCGGCGTCGTCCGCGGTACGAAACGCGACATGGTGCACGGTTCCGGCGCCGCCGCGCCCCGGCGGACGCCGGGGCGCGGCGACCAGATCGACATAGGTACCCGGTCCGCCGCCGGCGACGGTGAAGCGGGTGCGGGTGCCCTCCTGTTCGGCCCGGCGGTATCCCATGTCCTGCGTGAGCGCCGCGGCCGTGGGCGCTCCGTCGGCGACCGGCAGGGTGATGCCGTGGAATCCGCGGATTCCCTTGTCGGGCGGAATCGCGGGATGGGGCGCCGGGGCGCGCGCATCCGCCCCGGTGGTGCCGACGACCTCCAGCGGCAGCCCGTCCGGATCGGCGAAGGCCAGCACGTCCTCCCCCAGACGTCGCTCCGGGGCGGCGACGGTCACGCCCGCGGCCTCCAGCCGTTCCCGCCAGAAGGGGATGGCGGTGGCAGGCACGGAATAGGCCGTGGCGCCCGGCTGACCGACCCCGGACCGGCCCCGCGGCAGGCCGGGCCAGAGGAAGAAGGTCAGCAGCGTGCCGGGCGCGGCCGCCGCGTCGCCGTAATACAGATGGTAGGTTCCGGGATCGTCGAAGTTCACGGTCTTCTTCACCAACCGCAGGCCGAGGACCCGGGTGTAGAAGTCGACATTGCGCTTTCCGTCGGCGGCGATCGCCGTGATGTGGTGGAGGCCGAGCAGGTTGACGTTTGAGGACATGGCGGGACGAGTGAGGACAGGGTGGGATGGCGCGGCGGTCATTCCCGGTGGGTCGGCCGCCCGAGGGCCGCATCCACCGAAAGGGCGCCGCCGCCGGCGATGAGCAGGGCCACGGAAATGAGCAAGAGGGCGAGCGGCAGCTCGATTCCCCGGGGGGCGAAGAAGCCGCCGGGGTGCATCACCCATACGGCAACCGCCATGACAATGCCGGTCGTCAGGCTGGCAAAGCGCGTCGCCAGTCCGGCGATCACCAGCAGTCCGCCGAAGAACTCGCCGCTACCGGCGAGGAGGGCCCAAAGCATGCCGGGATGCATGCCGAGCGTATGGCCGAAAAAGCCGGCGGTGCCTTGCAGGCCGTAGCCGCCAAACCAGCCGAAGAGCTTTTGCGCCCCGTGGGCAAACAAGGTCACGCCCAAGCCGAGGCGGAGCGGCACCGTGGACCAATTCCCGGCGTTGGTGTGGAGGAGGGATGTTTTTGTGTTCATGGGAAAGGCGGAAGGTGAGTGAAATAGTACGATATCAAAATATTATCAGGCGGCAAGTGACCCTGGCGGATGGAGCGGACTTCACCCGGCGGCCGCCCGGCCGACGCCGAGCTTGCGGCAAAGCTCGCCCAGCATGCACTGTTCGGCCGGGGTCAGCGCGGCGAACTCGCGGGTGATCGCGGCGGCGATCTTGGGAAAGAGTCCGGCGATGCAGGTCCGCCCCTTCGCGGTGAGGTGGATCGTGACGAACCGCCGGTCCTCCGCGCTCCGCTCGCGACGAATGTAACCTGCTTTGTAGAGGTTGGATAGTACCAACGTGAGATTTCCGGGGCTGCGCAAGACCTTGCCCGCCAGCACGCTCGGGCACATGGGTCCGCGGTGGTACAGGGCCTCCAGCACTCCGAAGTGACCGACCGTGAGGTCCTCCGGCAGCACGGCGTGCGCCCGCACCGCCACCGAGTCGGCGGCCCGGGTCAACTTGATGAACGCGTCGAGCGCGGCGACTTCGCTGGCGGGTCCTTGATAATGGGTGCCCATGGTGATTCGATATCAAAGCACTATTTGCTTTGATGTCAAATCAAAATGGCCGATCAGGGCCGGCCGGCGGGAATCAGGCGCCGTCGATCTTGCGGATGCGCTGCAGGTGGCGGCCGCCTTCGAAGGGCGTGGTGAGCCAGAGCTTCACCATGCGCAGCGCCTGGTCCTGGGTGACGGTGCGGGCGCCGAGGGAGAGGACGTTGCCGTCATTGTGGGCGCGGTGCCAGCGGATCGTCTGTTCGTTCCAGCACACGCCGCAGCGGATGCCGCGCAGGCGGTTCGCCACGATGGCCTCGCCGTTGCCGGAGCCGCCCAGGACGATGCCGCGCTCGCATTCGCCCCGCGCCACCGCTTCGGCGGCGGGGCGGATGAAATCGGGATAGTCACAGGCCGCCTCCGAATCGGTCCCGAAGTCGCGCACCGCGTGGCCGTCGGCGAGCAGCATGGCCTTGATGGCCTCCTTGTAGCGGAAGCCGGCGTGATCGGAGCCCAGGGCGATGGTCAGTCGATTCATGGCGGAAGGTCGGATTTGATCGTGAAGGAGGCCCGGCGGGGCGAACCGCCGCGGATTGCAGCTGTCGATAGTCCAGTCATGTTGAGGCTCCGCAAATCCTTTTTGGAGTCATGAAACCTGTGCTATTCCTTCCGCTGTTCCTGCTCCTGCTCGCCGGCTGTGTGACGACCCCGGCGCAGCGGATCGCCCGGAATCGTGCGGCCTTCGGGCAATGGCCGCCGGAGGTGCAGGCCCGGGTCCGGGCCGGCGAAGTGGGCCTCGGTTTCACCCCGGCCCAGGTAGCGATGGC
This sequence comes from Opitutaceae bacterium, assembly GCA_046704925.1. Lineage (GTDB taxonomy): Bacteria > Verrucomicrobiota > Verrucomicrobiia > Opitutales > Opitutaceae > Fen-1467. The sequence continues at coordinate 15,047 of JBJKRD010000404.1, forward strand.
GCTCGGCGAGCCTGATCACACCTTCGTGCGCACCACCGCGCAGGGCACCGAGGAGGTGTGGGCTTATCGCCGCCACAAGCCGCGGATCACCCTCGGCATCGGGGTGAGCGGCGGCAGCCGTTCCACCCGGGTGGGCGGGGCCACCGTCGTCCACTCCGGCGGCCCTTATGAGGACGAGGCGATGCGGGTGATCTTCCAGAACGGCCGGGTGAGCGCGATCGAGCAGGTGAAACCATGAAGCGGGATGCGCGGAACCCGACCGTTTGTCAGCCGGCCTGAATCGTCCGCCAAAACGCCGCCGGGTCGGTGAAATCGTCGAACACCGCGTGGGCGCGGGCGGCGCGCAGGTCGGTCGGCGAGTAGCGCCCGGTGGCCACGGCCAGCGCCCGGGCGCCGAAGGCATGGGCGCAACCGACGTCGTACGGCGTGTCGCCGATGACCCAGGTGTCGCCGGGCGCAAAGTCTGCCCCATGATGGCAGCAGGCGCGATGCAGCGCGTGCGCGCCGAGTTGGTTGCGGTCCTCGTCGTCGTCGGCGAAGGCCCCGAAGGGAAAATAGCGCCAGAGGTCCCGGCTCCGCAGTTTGACCTCGGCGCCCCGCCGCAGGTTGCCGGTGAGCAGGCCCAGGGCGACGTCGCCCCGGCCCCGGGCGGACTCGAGCAGCGTCGCGACCCCGGGCAGCACGCGGACGGCGTGGTCCGTGAGCTCCGCGGGGAGCGCGGCCACGTAACCGTCGGCGAGGCGGTGGAAATTCTCCTCGGAAGCCGGCAGGTCGAAGCGGGCGAAGATCTGGCGCATGATCCAACGGTCCGTGCGGCCGGCAAAGTCGATGTCGCTAATGCTGCCGTCGACGGCGAAGACCCGGCGCAGGGCCGCCGCCAGCGCGCGCATGCCGGCCCCGCCGGAGCTGATGAGGGTGCCGTCGATGTCCCAAAGCAGAAGGGTTTTCACGGAGAGGAGGCGATCATCCGCCGCCGGGCGGCGGCCGTTGCGACCAGGCGCAATTCGCCTATCCTGTAGACCGGTATTTGGACGATGAAAACGACCAAGTTTCTCGCGGCGACCGCCCGCGCCACGCTCACCGGGTCACCAGCGTAAGCAGGGTGCCGCCGAGGATGAAGGCGGCCCCGCCCAGTTCCGCCGCCGAGAACCGCTCGCCAAAAAGGGCGGCGCCGCCGGCCGCGATCCCGAGCGGCACCAGCATCTGCAGCAGCGATCCCCGGGCCACGGGCAGTTCACGGTAGGCCCGTGTCATGGCCAGTTGTCCGGCGCCGGCGCAGAGCGCGCC
>JBJKRD010000405.1:0-3882 GCA_046704925.1 Opitutaceae bacterium
GCGCCGCCGCCCCTCGCGCCCAAGCCCGCGGCCGCGGGCCCGGCCGCCGCGCCACCTGCGCCCCATCCGGCGTCCGCCAGCCGGGAGCCGCCATCGGGCGCGCGGATCCGGATCTCGCCGCTGGCCCGGAAGCTCGCGGCAGAAAAGGGCATCGACGTCTCCGGCCTGCGCGGTTCGGGCCCCGGCGGCCGCATTGTGCGCGACGACGTTCTGGCGGCGGAGAAGACCGGCGGCGCGACCTCGGCGCCGCCTCGTACCGCCCTGGCCGCCGGCCCTTCGTTGCTCGCCAAGGGTCCGATTCAGGCGGACGAAGTGGTGCCCGTGACCAACATGCGAGCCACCATCGCGCGGCGTCTCGTGGAGTCCAAGACGCAGATTCCCCATTTCTACGTCGAGATCGAAATCGACGCTGCGCCGATGCTCGCCCTGCGGGCGCAGCTCAACAGCGGCCTGGAGAAAGACGGCGTGAAGCTCTCGGTCAGCGATTTCATCCTCAAGGCCGGGGCGGAGGCCCTGCGCACGGTTCCGGCCGTCAACAGCTCCTGGGAGGGCGATCCGACCATCGGCGCGGGCCAGGGGGCGATCCGCCGGCACAGCGCGGCTCACGTCGCGTTTGCCGTCGCCATCGACGACGGCTTGATCACCCCGGTCATCCGCAACGCGCACCTGAAGACCGTATTCCAGATCAGCGTCGAGGCGCGGGAACTGGCCGGCCTGGCCCGGACCAAGAAGCTGAAGCCGGAGCAGTTCACGGGCGGCACCTTCTGCATTTCCAACCTCGGCATGATGGGGGTCGAGCGTTTCACCGCCATCATCAACCCGCCCAATGCGGCGATCCTGGCGATCGGCGCGACGGTCCAGAAGCCGGTGGTGGCGGACGGCCGGATCACGATCGGCCACCGCCTGTCCCTCTTCCTCTCCTGCGACCACCGGGTGGTCGACGGCGCCACCGGCGCGCGCTACCTGGCGGCCCTCAAGGAACTGCTCGAGAAACCCGCCTTGCTCCTGGTCTGACGCCGCCCTCCCGCCGCGGCCTCACCACTTCATGAGCTTGAGGCTGGCCAGCGTCTGCAGGTCGCGGGCCAGGGCAGCCTGATCCTCTTTCGACAGCGTCTTCCCATCGCGGAGCGCGATGCAACGGGCCAGCGCGCTGGCGGCCACAAACCGCTCCAATTCCAAGGTCTCCGCGCGATCGGCCTCCGCGTTGGCCCGGGCGCCGGCGGTTTCCGTCCCGGCGAGGGACCACCGCGGGCCGTTCAACGTCCGGTCGAGGCGGGAGGGAGTGGCGTCGCGATCCGCCTCCGAGATCTGCCGGTCGATCTTGGCCACGGTTCGCCGCAGTTCGACGACCGTCTTGGCGATCCTGGTCCGATTCGGCAGCCGGTTCGTCTTGACCACGACCTTCGGCAGCTTGACCGATGAGTCCGCCGGCGCAGCGGGCGAATTCGCCACCGCCGTTTTTGGCGGTGTCTTTGGCGCCGGCTGGCTCTTGGTGACATCCGCGGCGGCCCGTTTCGCGTCCGCCGCGACCAGTTTGGTGATCTCCTGCTTGATATTCTCCCCGCGGAGCCCGACCCCGGACAAGCCGCCCAACGCCAGCAGGGCGCCCGCCAACCCGGCCCGGATCCCGCCCGCGCGCCAACTCCGGAGAGGATTCCGGCGTCCCCCGGAATCGGCGCCGGTCCGCTGCATTCGGCAAGGGTGATAGGGCCCGCGCATGGCACGATCGCCGACCGCGGATGAATCTCTCCGCCGCCACCGGCGAACGGGAACAAATATGCCCACGCCCGATCCCGGCGCAACCGCCGGCCCCAAATCCGGCGGGCCCGGCGGCGATTTCACTGGTTTTTCTCCCCGGTTCCTTCAACGATGCCCCCAAAGATCATGAAAGCCTCCAGACTTCTCATCCTCGCCATGACCGTTGCCACCGCCCTCCCCGGCCCGGCGCCCGCGGCCGAGCGCGATTCCGCCGCCGACAATCCGGCCAATACCTGGGACTTGACCCTGCTCTACCGGGACGACGCCGCCTGGCGCGCCGCCAAGGACCAGATCACGGCGGAGATTCCGCAGATCGCGTCTTTCAAGGGCCGCCTCGGCGAGAGCGCCGCCACGTTGCAGGAGGCGATGGATCTGATCTACCGCCTGCGCAAGGACTACATCCGGCTCGCCGTCTACACGCAGCTCAAGCACGACGTCAACACCCGGAACACCGCCGCCCTGGCCCTCAACCAGGAGGCGGGCCTCCTCGGGACGAACCTGGCCCGCGCCACCTCCTGGGTCGATCCCGAGCTTCTGTCGGTCGGCGAAGCCAAGCTACGCGCCTTTCTTGACGCCGATCCCGGGCTCGCGCCCTACCGCTTTCCCATCCTTGAGACCCTGCGCCAGGCGCCGCACACGCTCGGCGCCGAAGCGGAGGGGGTGCTCTCGGCCGCCAGCCTGATCACCCGGACCCCCACCGCCTTCTACTCGATTCTGGCCAACGCGGACATCCAGTGGCCCACCATCAAGCTGGCCGACGGCACCGAGGCGCTTCTCGACCAGGCCGGCTACACCCGGTGGCGGACCGTCCCCAACCGCGCCGACCGGCAGGCGGTCTTCGAGGCCTTCTGGAAGACGTTTCGCGAATACGAGCGGACGTTCGGCGTCTCGCTTTACTCCCAGGTCAAGACCGACTGGTTCAGAGCGAGCGTGCGGAAATATCCGAGCTGCCTGGCCGCCGCCCTGGCCCCCGACGACATCCCCGAGGCGGTCTATCGCACGCTGCTCGAGCAGACGAACGAAAATCTGCCGACGCTCTACCGCTACTTCAAGTTGCGCGGCCGGATGCTCGGCATCAAGGAGCTGCATTACTGGGACATCTACCCCCCCATCGTGAAGCTCGACAAACAGTTCTCGCTGGCCACCGCCAAGCAACTGGTGGAGACGGCGGTCGCGCCGCTCGGCGCCGATTACCAAAAGGAGCTGACCGCCTGCCTCAACGGCCGCTACACCGACTACTTCCCGCGCCCCGGCAAGGTTTCGGGGGCCTACATGGAGGGCGCCGCCTACGACGTCCACCCCTTCGTGCTCGACAACTTCGTCGACGACTACGAGTCGGTCTCCACCATCGCCCATGAATGGGGGCACGGCCTGCACTCGCTGCTGGCGAGTCACAACCAACCCTTCCCCACGGCAGACTACAGCATCTTCGTGGCCGAGATCGCCTCGACGCTCAATGAGGCGCTGCTGCTCGACCATATGCTCAAGGTGGCGGACAACGACCAGGAACGCCTCTATTACCTCGGCTCAGCCCTGGAAAACCTCCGGGCCACCTTCTTCCGGCAGGCCATGTTCGCCGAGTTCGAGCTCAAGATCCACGAGGCCGTCGAGCACGGCGAGTCGCTCACCGGTGAAAAGCTGAGCGAGATTAACGGCGATATTCTCCGCCGCTACCACGGCGACAGCCAGGGCGTGCTCAAAATCGACGACCTGGTGACGATCGAATGGGCTTACATCCCGCATTTCTACCGCGATTTCTACGTGTACCAGTATGCCACCTCGATCGCGGCCTCATCGCTCTTCGCCGATCGCATTCTGAAGAATGAACCTGGCGCGGTGGACACTTATCTGGCGCTGCTGAAGGCCGGCGGCTCCGGTCATCCGTACGAGTTGGTGAAGCAGGCCGGGGTGGACCTCGCCACACCGGCCCCATACCAGGCCCTGGTCGCCCGGATGAACGCGATCATGGATCAGATCGAGGCCGTACTGGCCAAGCAGCAGCAATAGGAGCTTCCCGCGGACGTCGCGGCCTGGCCGCGGCGCCGCCAATTCCCGCCACCCCCGGAAGCAGCGAGGGCGGCATCCTTGGATGCCGCCGCGCCGGTCCCCTCGCCCGGCCCTCCG
>JBJKRD010000406.1:0-7065 GCA_046704925.1 Opitutaceae bacterium
ATAACCGCAGCCGGCGACACATGCGGCCGACGCGGCGATGCGTGCCGCCGGATCGGCGCGCGATCGGACAGTCTCACGGGCCAGCTTCAACCCGCCCAGCAGCAGGCACAGCAGCGCAAACACTCCCGGGATTCCAAGCTCCGCCCAGATCTGCGCGGGCAGATCGTGCAACTGGAGCACATCCTCGACTCCGCCCGACAGGCGCGCACGGTATTCAGGATAGACCAGTGAGACCGTGCCGGGACCGTAGCCGCTCCACGGACGGTCCCGGCCCATGAGCCAACCGGCCCGCAGCATCGCTTCCCGTTGGACGTTGCTCTCGGTAGCCATGTGACTCCACCGGCCGTGCCGCAAAAGTCCGCGCAGGCGGGGATCGAGTCCGGCGAGAACGCCCGCTGTCAAAATCACGCCGGCCACCACGAAGATCCACCGCGTACGATTCAATCGAGATTCGTTGAGCCGCAGACCGGCGCCGCAGGCCAAGGCGGCGACCAGCGCGAGGACGCCGCCCCGGCTGGCAGTGGTGGGAATGAGGGCCCCGGCCAAGACGGCCGCGGTCAGCCAGAGGGCACGCCCCCGGCCCCGCGTGGTGAGCCCAAGAAAAGCCAGCCAAGGCGCGCACAGGACGGCGAAGCCGGCGGTGTAGACCGAATGCCCCAAAGGATCGGCATTGCGGACCGCCAGCGCGGCCGCGAACGTCCCGCGCGCGCCGCGCAAGGGCAGCACGCGAAAAAACCACCAATAGCCGAGGCTGGCCGCCACAAACAGGACCATCATCACGCCCACCAGTCGGGCCAGCAGGAAGATTCGCCGAGCCCTCCGGCCGGCATCCTGTTCGACCTTGTCCAGAAGAAGGAAGGCAAGACTCACCGTCGCGACCGGAAGCAACGCCGCGTTGAGGCTTTGGGGTTGCAGGGGGCTGAACACGGCGCTGCTGACACTGCCGGCGGCGAGGAGCCCGAGCCCGGCGTCCAACCAGCCTCCGAACCGCGGCAGCGGCCTCCGGGCGAGCAGCAGGCGCCCGGTCAGCATCGCAACCGGCGTGACCAGCAGGACCTGCCAGTAGAAGAACCACGGCCATTGATAGAACCGGGTCGCCGCGTCGGTGCTGAGCGAGAGCGCGACGAACACCGCCCAGGCGAGAAGGCCGAGGAAGGCCGGAATCCTGGTCAGCGGAGAGCCGGGGCGGGCGGCGATCATGTAGCTCCCCTATCACAACCCCGCCGGCGCAGCGGGGCAAGGCGGGTTTGAATATGCCGGGACCGAAGCCCACCGAGCTGCGCGGCGCGCAAAGGCCGCTCCACCACCCAAGTGTCAATGTCTGTTCGGGGATTGACGGTCGTGTCCACCCAGCGGAATTGCCGCATGGCAAGGGCGAACCGGCTGACATCCTTGTCGCACCCGCGGACCGCGTCGCCGCCGTCGATCGTCCGGAAACTGCGCCCATGATTCGGGACCCATTGGCCGATACCGATGCCGCCGAGACGGAAGCTGACGAGCGGGGTGGACATGGGAGGGATTTTCAGGTCCGGGGCGGGACGTCGAGGGCGAACCCGGTGAACGCCGTCCGGGACGGCCCTCAGGGTGCGATCTTGACGGTCCGGGCGGACGGACGCCATTTTGCTGCGATGCCCGAGGTCGAAACCGCGGTAAAGCGAGGCTGGCTGATCAAGCTGGCCGTGCTGGCGGCGTTGGTGCTCACGGCGGCGATCTTGCTGGTGCGGGGCGTGGACCTGCGGGCGCTGTCGGTGCGGGCGATGGCGCTAATCGGCGACGCAGGGCCGTGGGTGTTCTTTTCGGCGATGGCGATCCTGCCGGCGGTGGGATTTCCGCTCCTGGCCTTTGTGCTGCCGGCGGGTCCGGCTTTCAGCGGGCAATTGGGCGTCGCCGGGGTGATCGCCGCCTGTGCCGCAGCCGTGGGGGTAAACCTTGCCCTGACGTATTGGCTGGCGCGTTACGCGGTGCGGCCGCTCGCCGCCCGCCTGCTGGCCCGGGCTGGCTACAAGATCCCGCAGTTCGCCAGGGACGAACAGGCCGAGGTGACCGTGCTCCTGCGCATCACACCCGGTCCCCCGTTCTTCGTACAAAACTATCTCCTGGGTTTGGGTAACGTGGCCTTTGGCACCTATCTGTGGATTTCCTGGTGCATCGTGACGGCACAGGGCGTGGGCATCATTGTCTTCGGAGAAGCTGCGGTCCATGGACGGGGAGGGATGGCCGTCTTCGGCGTCTGTCTGGTGATCGCCGCCGCGATAGCGATTCATCTGGTGCGCAAACACCTGGGCAAGGGCCGGCGCCCGGCTGCCTGAAGAGTCGTGCGGCGCGGTCGATTCGCCGCCCAGCCGCGCGGACATTTGCCTGGCCGGCGACGTCGGCCGTCACGATTGGGGCGGTGCGTTGCGGTGGTAAACCGTGAAGACGGCGTCGTACGCGGCATAGCCGGCCCCCGGAAAGAAGTCATGAAGGGCCAGTCGGGAACGCGCATCAAAAGTGCGCACCGGCCGGAACGTCGCGCGCAACAGGTTCGGATCGGCGGCCGCGATCCGTTGAGCCTCGCCGGGCCGAAGCACGAGCCAGTCGGGCTGCAACCGGGTGATCATGTCCGGCCACGAGGTGGCGCCGGCGCGGATGGTGGCGGTCACCTCGGGGGCGGCCAAACCGGGAACATCGAGCATTTTCAGACCGCTGAAATAGCCGATATACCCGAGGGGCTCGAGGAAGACGCGATCGCCGGGGCGGGCGTTTGCCTTCAACCAGAGGCCGACGGTGCGGCGCACCCCGAACTCAATCTCGTTTTGATTGATCCGCAGTTGAGTCGCGGAACACAGCAATATCGCTCCCTGGACCGCGATCAGGACCGCCACGGAGATGCGCAGGGCGGAGGCATGTCCCGTGGCGACCCGATGATTTGCCGTCAGCCAGGAAAATAGGCGCGTGGCATCGGCCACCATGATCGCGAGCACGAGGATGGCCAGCGCCTGCCATACCTGTTCATACCACGGGAACGGCGGCGCAATTTGCAGATAAGCGCCCCCGACGAACAAGGCGAATGAGAGACTCCGACCGATCGGATCGGCCCGTGGCACGAGAAAGTAGAACACTGCCGGCAGGGTCAGCACCAACGAGAAGGCGAGCAGTTCGGAAGGCCAGCCGCCCAGAAAATAGTAGCTGGGCATGAAGATTCGGGTCACCGCCGCCTGCCCCATGAGCAGCTGGAAAGGATAGGCGCCCAGTGTCTCGAGCACATGGTTGGGCGTCATGATCGCACTCTTGGCTGCAATGGTGTGCGGGATGGGGCTGCCGTAGTACACCCAGGCCCAGAGCAGCCAGGGTAGATAGAGGGCAAAGCCGAGCAGCGCCGAACGGGCGAGCCACCGGGCGGTGGCTTTTCGGGAGGCGACCGGCTGGTGGCGCCAGGCGAAGATGACAAATCCCGCAAGAAGGGTGCCGCCGAAAACAAAACCGTCGGGTCGGGTCCACATGAGACCGGCCAGGCCGAGGCCCAGGCTCCACGGTCTCGGCGGACCGGACAGAAGGGCGTCCAGCGTCCAGATCAGAAAGAACAGCACGAAGGCCGTCTCCATCCCGTTGGCGGCAAAGTCCGCGATTTTGGCGTCGAGCAGAAAGAGGCCGAACAGGAGGGTGGTGGCGAGCGTGACGAGGCGAAGGCGGCGGGCGAATCGCCACAACAGGAGGGCGGTCACGGCGAGCAGGCCGGCGCTGACCAGGCGGAACAGCCAGATGGCGCCGCCATCGGTCGCGGTCAGCCAGGAGCAGGCCGCGGGCACCAGCACGCCCAGCGGCGAGGTAAACGAATGGACCCGCTCACCCAGCTGATAAACCAGGCCGTTACCGGCGACCAGGTTCTTGCTGGAACGAAAGGTGATGTAGAAATCCTCCCAGACGTGGCTGGTGTAGAGCGCGAAGAGCAGCGGGATCACCGCCGCGGCCGCGGACAAAACCCACGGCAACCACCGCCGGCGGCTGGATTGAACGGGTTGCGGGATCGGCAGAGACGCGTTCAAATGGAATCGCATAGACTTTGAGGATCGAATCCGCGCGATTCCAGATTAATCGAAATGAAGACCGATAGGAACCGATTCATCGGCCAGGAGGGCGGCGACGTCTGCACCGTTTCCGAGTTCACCCGGCGCGTTAAGTCCCTGCTCGAAGAGGGCATCCGGCCATGCTGGGTGCGCGGCGAGGTGTCGAACCTGCGCAGCCAGGCGAGCGGGCATGTATATTTTTCGTTAAAAGACGCGGAAGCCCAACTGGCCTGCGTGCTGTTTCGCGGGGACGCCGTCCGGCAGCGCGTGGTGCTGCGCGACGGATTGCAGGTGCTGGTTTTCGGCGAAGTCGGCGTCTACGAGCAACGCGGCCAGTATCAATTGATCGTGCGCGTGGTATTGGAGGACGGCGTGGGTCGCCTGCAGCAGGAGTTCGAACGATTGAAACAACGCCTGGCGGACGAGGGTTTGTTCGCCGCCGAGCGCAAGCAGGCGATCCCGCTGATGCCGGCGACGGTGGGCTTCATCACGTCGCCGACGGGGGCGGCGGTGCAGGATTTCATCCGCATCCTGCAGCGCCGGGGTTGGAGCGGGCGGCTGGTCGTGCTGCCGGCCCGAGTGCAGGGCGAAGGAGCCGCCGCGGAAATGACCATGATGTTGAAGCTGGCCGGAAGACTCGGTATCTTCGATCTCTTGGTGATCGGGCGGGGCGGGGGCAGCCTGGAGGACTTGTGGGCGTTCAACGAGGAGGCGCTCGTCCGCGCCATCGCGATCTGCCCGGTTCCGATCATTTCGGCGGTCGGCCACGAAATCGATTTCACGCTGTGTGACTTCGCCGCCGACGCGCGGGCGGAAACGCCGAGCGCCGCGGCGGAGTTGATCTCCAGCAATTTTCTGCGGGGAGCCGAACGGGCGGCGCAGGTGCTGGCGGCGATGGAGGGCGTGCTGGCCGACGTCCTCGAGCGGAGCCGCACCGGAGTCGCTCACGCGCGGGGCCGCCTTCGCCTACTCTCGCCCAAGGCGGTCGTCGAGCAGGGGCAGTTGCGCCTCGACGACACCGCGAACCGGCTGGCGGCGGCCGCACGCGCACGCCTGCAGGCTCATCGCCAGCGGATGGCGGTGCTGACGGGCCGATTTCGGGCGGGCTCGCCGCAGCCGCGGATCAGCCTGGAATCCCACCGGTTGCTTGGCTTGTGGAAACGGTTGCAGGCGGCGAGTCCGGCTTCGGTGTTGAACCGCGGTTTTGTGATCGTCCGCGATGCCCGCGGCTCGCCGGTGGCACGGCGGACGGGGGTGCAACCCGGTCAGCGGCTCATGAACGAGTTCGCGGATGGCACCCTGCCGGTTCGCGCGGAGTGATCCGAGGGCGCCAGCGCCCGACGCTGTTCACCCATCGCGGCGGTGCAGGATCACGAACTGCGAATCCATCAACAAATACCCGTATCCGTAGGGTAGATCGCCGCGTTCGAGCCGCGGCATGGCGTCGAATCTCACCACGGCAAGGTAATCGTCGGCGAGTCGGGGATAATCCTGTGCGTGCGCCAGTTCCCGGGCTCGAACCACGAGCCAGGGCGGCCGGAGGATCCGCGCCAGACGGAAGAATCCCTTCACGCCCGCCCGCCGCAGGGCGACGACTTGGGGCGCGACCAGCCCGGGATAGTCGACGACACGCATGTCGCTGTAATATCCGATGTAACCGATGGGTTCGAGAAACACCCAATCGGACGGACGGGCGTGGGCGTGCAGCCAGCGGCCGATCTCGGCCCGGGTACCATCCTCGATCTGTTGCTGTTGGACGCGAACTTCGTAGAGCGAGGAGGAGAACAACCAGGCCTGGGGGACGATGATGATCAGGCTGAACGCGACGGGCACCGCTACCGGGAGGCGGACGGCGAGTTCTGACAACCCGCGCGAAAGCACGACGGCGCCGAGCAGCCCCATGGGCGGGAAATACCAGGGGTAGACGATTCCGGTCGTCCCCATCCAACCCAGATACAGGCCGATGCCGAGAAAGCCGATGGAGGCGGCGCGGCCCAGCCGGTCGCCGGTGGGCAGCAGCCAGTAGATCGCCGCCGCCAGGCCGCAAACCCGGGAAAACACCGGGAGCCATCGCGGCCAGCCACCGGCCTCGGCATAGATGGGTTCGAATGCCTGCCCCAGCACCCGCCAGAGAGTGTGTGGAAACTGCCGCCAGCCGGGCAGGCCACCCCTGACTTCAGCCAGGACGCCGAGCTTGGCGATCGCGGTGTGCGGAACGGGAGAGCCGTAATACCAAGTGGTCCAAGCCAGCCAGGGTGCGTAGAGCGCCGCGCCAACCAACGCGGATCGCACCAACCCGCGGGCCTCTTCGGCCCGGGGTTGACCGTTGAACAGGAGCCCACCCGCCACCAGAGCCGCGATGTAGACCGGTGCGTCCGGCCGCGTCCACAGCAATCCCGCCCACAACAGTCCATTGGCCACCGGGTGTTTCGCGAACCCGTGCACGGCGCCGACCAAGGCAAGCGCGAGAAAACCGACGAGAAAGCCGGCCTCCTGACCGTTGACGGCGAACGCGGCCGTCTTGACCTGGAGGAGGCAGATCAGCGGGATGAGGATCGTCGACCATGGGGCAAATCGGGGGTTGTGGCGTTGGGCCTCCCACGCCAGTACGGCGATTCCCGAACCCAGCACCACCAGTCCGCAGCCCGCAAAGAACCAGAGCGCCGGGTGGAAATCCGCGGGTTGGAAGATCGCCTGCCAGGCGGCCGGCAGCAGGACGTTCAGCGGCGAGGTGAAGCCGTGGATGCGCTCCCCGACATTGTAGACCATCCCCAGACCTTGCGCCGCGTGACGGCTGTAACGGAACGTGATGAGGAAATCCTCCCATACCTGTCTGGTGACGATGGCAAACAGCAACGGCAACGCCCAGGCGATCGCGACCGCAATCGCGATGGCAGAGAGTGACCGGGGGTTCGAGCGCAATTGCCGCCAGGCGGGCCGAATGCCAGCGTGCGCCGCATCCGGGGTGGGGCTGGAATCTGTCGGGGCCATCAAGATGGAATGGTGCAACAGGATTTGC
>JBJKRD010000407.1:0-2663 GCA_046704925.1 Opitutaceae bacterium
GGGTTGGTCACGGCCGTGAAGCCTAGCCGCGAAGGGCCTGGCGGGACAATGCGTTTGTGGCGGCTGGGTCCGCCGATGGGCTTCGCCCTCTGCGTCCCTGCCGTCTCGGCGGTGCTCGTCTTTTCAACCGCTGATCACCGCCGATGGGGGAATGGCCGCAAGCGGCCCGGCGCGGCGGAGCCGCAACCAAAGCCGGCCGAGGCAACCGTCGCCGCGTCGCGAACGCTGAACGCTCAACGTCGAACCCCCAACGCTCAACGGAAATGCCGGCCGGTTTGTCAGTCGTCGCGGACGGATGTCACCGCCCATTCGTGGCCCTTCGGGTGGATTTATGAACGCTTCTCGCTCAGAGCTTCCGGAAAAATGCGCGCACGAAGGCAACGTTTTGTGAGATGGTGCTACAGGATTCACCAGGGAGAGGCCATCCCCGCCTCGGTGGCGTCGCAATAGAGGTGGGGCGCGTTTTCGCTGACGGGGTCGCCGACTCCGGCACCTGCTGACCACCTGTCTTGAACACGCCTTCTGGCCTCTGGCCTCTGACCTCCGCCCCCTGTCCGCAGGCCGCCGCCGGGTCATTCCAGAAAAAGGCTTTCGCCCGCCTCGGTGTCGCGGTCGGCGAAGAACACGCACCCGACCACCAATCCCTGGATCTCGGAGCGGGGCACGGTGACCCGGTCGTCGGGCCGGCCCTCGCGGTGGACCGTCGCCGTCGCGGGCCCGATCGCCGCGACCCGCCGGGCGGTGGATTCCTTCTCGTTCCGGAAGATGCGGATGAACCGCGTCAGCAGCGAGAGCTTGAGGGTCACCATGTCACCGACCTGGATCTGCTCCGTCGTCCGGCGGACGACGAGGATGCACTGTTCCGAACGCCGCACATTGTTGCCCGTCGTGCGGACCGTGATGACCTTTTCCCCGATCTTGAGCCGCGCGTGCACCGCCGCCCAGACCTCCGACAGGGTGAACGGCGGGGTGGCGGGCAGCTCGGTGAGTTCGCGGACGGTGGCCGCGAGGCCGATCGGCTCCACCCGGATGGGGGGCGATCGGGGGTCGAATGACGCCATGGCCACGACGACCGCGCGGACCTTCTCCGGGGCCACCGCCCGGTCGGCGAGCGGGTTGCGATCGCCCTGGGTGATGAGGCGCCGCGCGTTCAGCCGCACGACCCGGTGCCCGATGAGCTCACCGTTGTCTTCGTAGATCACGATGTCGCCATTCTGGATGTACGCGAGCGGCACCCGCCGCACCAGCGTCAGGCAGTTCTCGTCCAGGAAGGGATACAGCGAGCCCGTGGGGGCGACCGGCATCACGCGGTCGGTGGGCCGGGCGAAGTCCGCGACGAACTGCAGCGCTTCCGCCCGGGACATCCGCTGGCCGGACAGCCCGGCGGGAACCGCAAGCAGCAGAAGCAGGACCGGTGCTTTCATGCTCTACTGTCCGGGATGGCAAGACACCGCCGGGCCGCGGGTCCCTTCACCCCCGGCGGGCGGGCAGAGCGGGAGGCGTCTCAAGGCGCAGGTCCCAGGTCGCAGGGCCCGGTCGAAAAGGTGAGATACGAGGAAGCAGGATACCAGAGGACGAAAGTCAGAGATCAGAAGTCAGAAGCAAACGCCCCTGTCCTGAACACGCCCCCACGCCCTTTCGTCCTGAGACCTGCGACCTGCGATCTTTGACCTACAACCTCTGCCCTCCCGCCTTCGCTCCTGCGGAGCTACGGCGCGGCGAGCTGGCTTCTGACCTCTGATTTCTGCCTTCTGGCTTCCGGCTTCTGCCCTCCCGCCTTCGCACCTGCGGAGCTACGGCGCGGCAAGCTGGCTTCCGGCTTCCGTCGTCTGGCTTCTGGCACAACGGTCCACCGTCTCGGCCGACGCCGGCCTGTCGAACGAAGCCCGCCCGGCACCTTGGGTTTGCGCTCTGGCGCCGATCGGAGTCGATTGGAAGCACGATGAAACCGTGGATCCTGGCCCTGGCGGTGGCGCTGGCGTCCGGTGCGGTGGGGGCGCCGAACGGCGCCTGGTCGCCGTCGGCGGGGCATGTGCAGGTGCCGATCTGGCCGGGGCCCGCGCCGGACCCGGACCCGGTCGCCGGGCCGGAGATCGCGCGGACGATGGGCCGGGTGGCCGGCCGGCCGTGGACCGCGGTCGAGCGGGTCTCGCGGCCCACGCTGACGGTCTATCCGCCGGCGGGAAGGAACACCGGCGCCGCCGTGATCGTGTTTCCGGGCGGGGGCTATGAGATCCTGGCCATCGACCTCGAAGGCACGGAAGTCTGCGAGTGGCTGGCGGCGCACGGCATCACGGGGATTCTCCTGAAATACCGCGTGCCGGCGCCGCAGTCGTCCCCGAACTGGGGGGCCTATCCGCAGTCGCGGATGGCGCTGGAGGACGCGCAGCGGGCGCTGGGGCTCGTGCGCTTCCACGCCGCGGAGTGGCATCTCGATCCGAAAAGAATCGGCGTGCTGGGGTTCTCGGCCGGCGGGCACCTGGTGGCGGCGATCAGCACGCATTTTGCGACCCGCCTGTACGCGCCGGTGGATGCGGCGGACCGGGAGAGCTGTCGCCCGGATTTCGCGGCGGCCCTCTACCCGGGACACCTGTGGCTGCATACCAAGGATCTCGCATTGAATCCCGCCGTGCGCGTCACGCGCGACACCCCACCCACCTTCC
>JBJKRD010000408.1:0-6192 GCA_046704925.1 Opitutaceae bacterium
CCGCCTCTCTTCGCCGCAACTACACTTTTCGCCAATAAGTCCCCTCCTTCCACCCTTCCGCCCGACACCGCCCGCGCCGCACCGGCGATGCTCGCAAACCACCTCGCCGCGCTCGGCCACCTCCCTCAGAGGTGCCACGAGCGCAAGCGTGAAGCCTGGGACCGCTTCGCGGCCCTGCCGCCGCCGCAACGGTCGGATGAACTCTGGCGCTTCAGCAACGTGGCCGCCATCGGCCTCGACGGCGCCCTCGGCCCGGCCGCCGACGCCGCCGGGACTCCGGAGGTCACCGGGCCCGCGATCGAATTCGCGCACACGGCCCGCCTCGGCTTCGTCAACAACCGGCCGGTCGCCGGCATGCCGCTGCCCGCCAGTCTCGAGCGGAAGGGCGTGATCTTCTGCTCCCTCGAGGACGCGGTCGCGCGCCACGCCGATCTGCTGCAGCGCTACTTCCGTTCCCAGCCGGTCGACCTTGGCTCGGAGAAATTCGCGGCGCTCAACGCGGCCCTGACCAGCAGCGGCGCCTTCCTCTACGTTCCGGCGGGCGTTACCGTCCCGCAGCCTTTCGTCGCCACCCACGCACTCGCCGGATCCGGCGCCGTGTTCCCCCACACGCTGATCATTCTCGAGGACAACGCACAAGCGACGCTGGCGGAGTTCTTCGTGGCGGCCGGGCCCGCCGGGCGCCGTCACGCGAAGACTCCCGCGCGCTTCGCCGCCGGGCAGAACGACCTGTTCGCCGGCCCCGGCGCGCGGCTCGGCTATGTCGGCCTGCAGAACTGGTCGCGGGACACCCTGGCGTTCCAGCTCAACTCCACCGTGGTGCAGCGCGACGCGCGCGTCCTCTCGCTCAACGTCCACCTCGGCGGCCGGCAGGCGCGCCACGAATCGCACAGCCGCCTGCAGGGTCCCGGCGCCCACAGCGAGATGCTCGCCCTGACCGTGGCGCATGACACGCAGGAGTTCGATCAACGCACGCTGCAGAGCCACCAGGCCCCCAACACGAGCTCCAACCTGCTCTACAAGAACGCCCTCTTCGACAAGGCGCGCACGATCTTCTCGGGCCTGATCATCGTCGACCGTGACGCGCAGAAAACCGACGCCTACCAGAGCAATCGCAACCTCCTGTTGAGCGACGAGGCCGAGGCCAACTCACTGCCCGGGCTCGAGATCCATGCCAACGACGTGCGTTGGACCCATGGCGCCACCAGCGGCCACGTGGACGACGAACAGATGTTCTATCTCAAATCGCGGGGCATCCGCCCTGCCGTCGCCCAGGAACTGCTGGTGTTCGGCTTCTTCGAGGAGGTGCTCAACAAACTGGAGGACGAGGAACTGCACGGGGCCCTCCGCGACGTGATCCAGGCGAATTTCAAAGAGAAGCCGTAAGCAGCGGGCATGGTCTCCTCCTCCGGCGAACGCCATGCGTTGTGCCCCTGACCTTTTGCCGCAAGGCCAATCCTCTTCCTGCGCCGGAACGATTGCACAACGGGCTCCCATTCGCTACTCACCACTGGCTCAACGCTACTGCCCACTCACCACTCCCCTCCGCCATGAGCAAGGAACGCACGCTTTCCCGCGACGTCGTCGCGACCCAGATCCCCAGCGGTGCGCCGGTCAATCTCGCTGCCGGCACCAAGGTCCATATCACCCAGACCCTGGGCGGCAGCTACACCGTGCTGATCGACTTCGGCCTGGCCCGCATTGACGGCCGCGATGCCGACGCGCTCGGCGAGAAACCCAGCGAAGGACCGGCCGCCGCGGTCCCGGGCCCCGGCGAAGCGCCGGATCCTGAGGCGGTGTGGGATCAGCTCAAGAAGGTCTACGACCCGGAAATTCCCGTGAACATCGTCGACCTCGGCCTCGTCTACTCGATGGACATCGAGAAAAAGGACGGTGGCCACCGGGTGAATGTGGCCATGACCCTCACCGCCCCCGGTTGCGGCATGGGTCCGGCGATCGCCGAGGACGCGCGCAGCAAGATCCTGCTTGTGCCGGGCGTGGATGCGGCCGACGTGCATCTGGTCTGGGAACCGCCGTGGAACCAGTCGATGATCTCCGAAGAGGGGAAGATGCGCCTGGGGCTGGTGTAACCGCCGGCCCGGGGGCGGGCGATCCCACCTTGCGATTGACAGCGGCGCCGGGCGGGTGATGGTTGCCCTGTCTCGTGACACGGGGTGTTCCCACGGGGGAACTGAGACCATACCCGCCGAACCTGATCCGGATCATACCGGCGAAGGAATCGTCACGGCCGACCGCGGCGTAGTGAATGCCGGGCCGGCCCGCGACAAAGCCGACGCCGGGCCCAACGCACCACCACCATGTTTGATGCCGCCCGCTGCTCCTCGATTCTCGCCCAGATCCGCGGCCGCAACCCGCTGATCCACAACATCACGAACTACGTCGTGATGAACAACACGGCCAATGCCCTGCTCGCCATCGGCGCGTCGCCCGCGATGGTGCACGCCGGCGAGGAGGTCGAGGAGTTCGTCGCCCTCTCCCAAGCCCTGGTCGTCAACATCGGCACGCTCTCGCCGGCGTGGGTGAAGGCGATGGACCTCGCCGCCTGCGCCGCCAATGCCCGGAAGGTTCCGTGGGTGCTCGATCCGGTGGGCGCCGGTGCCACGGTCTACCGCACTTCCACCGCCGCCGCGTTCGCGAACCTGCGACCCGCGTGCGTCCGCGGCAACGCCAGTGAGATCATGGTGCTTGCGGGGGCCACGGCGGAGAAGCCGCGCGGCGTCGACAGTTCGCGCGGTTCGAACGATGCCCTGGCCGCCGCCCGCCGGCTTGCGGCGACCACCGGCGGCATCGTGGCCGTCACCGGCGCAACCGATTACGTGACCGACGGCGACCGCCTCCTCGGCCTGCGCAACGGCCACCCGCTCATGGCTCGCGTCACCGGCCTGGGCTGCACGGCGACCGCCCTGGTCGCGGCGGCGCTCGCGGTGGAGCCGGACCGCTTCGACGCCGTGGCGGCCGGCCTTTCCTACCTGGCCCTTGCCGGCGAAATCGCCGCGGAGAAGAGCCCCGGCCCGGGCTCGCTCCAACTTCACTTGCTCGACGCCCTGCACCTGCTCGATGGCGCCACCATCGCACGCCGGCTGAAGATCGTCGGATGATCGCGAGTCGGTCCACTCCGCGAGACGTCCGTCCTTCGCCCTTTGCCGGGCGACCTGTGCCCCCGCCGATTTCAGCACGCCGAACCCTGACTTCTGACCTTTGACCTCGGAACGCCTCCCTCCCCGTTTCGACCTCTCCCTCTACCTCGTCACCGATCCCGAGATGACGGCCCGGCGCGGCCTGCTCGAGACGGTCGCCGCCGCGGTCGACGGCGGGGTCACCATGGTGCAATTGCGGCATAAAGACGGTGCCGCCCGGGCCATGGTCGAGGCGGGGCGGGCTTTGCGCACGCTGCTCGCCCCACGGGGGATTCCGTTGATCGTCAACGACCGTGTGGACGTGGCCCATGCCATCGCGGCGGACGGAGTCCATGTCGGGCCCGACGATCTGGCGCCCGCGGCCGCCCGGGCCATCCTCGGTCCGCGCGCCCTGATCGGCTTCTCCATCAATCAGGCGGAGCAGGTCTCCAGCCTGGACGCCGCCAGCGTCGACTACGTCGGCCTGGGCCCGCTTTTTCCCACCGGAACCAAGGCCTACGACCAGGCGGCGCTGGGGCCGGCGGGATTCGCCGCCATCCGGCGCCGACTGTCCTGTCCGGTGGTTGCCATCGGCGGCATCGACGCCCATAACGCCGGCCAGGCGGTTGCGGCCGGGGCCGACGGTATTGCGGTCGTGTCCGCCATCTGCGCCGCGTCCGATCCGCGGGCCGCCGCCCAAGCCCTGGGGGTCGCCCTCACGGTCGCGCGGCAAAAAAAGGGCTGAGTCGGCTGATGTTCATCCGATCTTTTCATTGGAGATATCGGAGCGAACGGGGTTTCCAGGCGCCCAATCCTCCCCTGCTCTCAGTGCCCTTCACTGCCTTCTGCAATACAAGTCTCGCTGAACAGCGCCGGCGCGTCGTCCGACGACCGCAGTCCTCCGGATCGCGCCGGCTGGCTTTCCATCCAGACTCGAGGTTTTGACTGGCCCCGGTCCCTGGACACATTGAAACCATGCGTCACCTGCTTCCGCTGCTGTTCGCAGCCGCTCTCACCACCGCCCTGGCCGCGGCTCCCACGACCGACCTCTGGGACGGCCACGACCTTTCGGGATGGAAGTTCATCACGAATCCGGCGGTCGACATCACCACCGTGTGCCACGCCACCGCCGACGGCGCCTTGGAAATGGCGGGCAAGCCCATCGGCTACGTCCTGGTTCCCGGCGGTTCGCACCGGAATTTCCGGCTGCACGCCGAGTGGCGCTGGACCGGACGGCCAGGGAATAGCGGGATCCTCGTGGACATCGCCTCCGGACCGAAGGACCGCCAGTGGCCCCTCTGTTTCCAGATCCAGCTCAAGGCGAACCGGGCCGGCGACGTGCTGCTGATGGCCGGCGCCACCTGCGCCGAAATGGCGTCGCCCAAGGCGACCACGGTCGAGAAGTACGGCTTGAACAGCGAAAAGGCGCCGGGAAAGTGGAACAGTTGCGACATCACCTGCCGCGACGGCACGATTGAATGCTCGGTCAACGGCGTGACGCAGAATCGCGTGACCCGCTGCGACCCCGCCGAGGGGACGATCGGTTTCCAGTTCGAGGGCACGCCCTACGAACTGCGGAACATCCGGCTGACGCCGCTCGACTGACCGCCGGCGGATCCGGCCACGCCAAGACTCGCAGAACGAGGATCCCGGGCCGGGCGCGGGCAGTCCCAACGGTGCCCGGACACGCTCCGCCCCCTCCGGCGAAACGCGCTGGACACGGTACCGGGTAGTTTCCAGTCTGCCGTCGTCTTGGGCTCCGTGGGTGCGTCCGGAAGCGACGACCGATCCAGTTTCGGCAAAAAACCTCCAGGCGTGCGCCGCGTCAGCCCGGGTAAACCCTGTCCCCATCGTTGCCCCTCCCCGGTCCGCCGCTCCCCGGCCCGACCGCAGTCCAGCCATGAAAATTGTCGCCCTCCACCAGTTTGCCGCCGTACCCAATTTTGGCGCGCTCGATTGGACCATGATCGCCGCCTATTTCGCCATCCTGCTGGGCATCACCTGGTGGGCGATCAGCCGGCGGAAGGACACGACGGAGGATTACTTCCTGGCGGGCCGGCATCTGGGCTGGTGGATCGTGGGCGCCTCGATCTTCGCCTCGAACATCGGCTCCGAACACCTCGTGGGACTGGCGGGCTCGGGCGCCACCGACGGCGTGGCCCTGGCCCACTACGAGTTGCACGCCTGGTGCCTGCTCGTGCTCGCCTGGGTGTTCGTGCCGTTCTACCTGCGCTCGCACGTCTACACGATGCCCGAGTTTCTGGAGAAACGTTTCTCCCCGACGGCGCGCTGGGTCTTGTCGGTCATCTCGCTCGTGGCCTACATCATCACCAAGATCGCCGTCGGCATCTTCGCCGGCGGCGTGGTGTTCGGCACCCTGCTGCCCGAGATGCACCTGAATCTCGGCTTCGTGCAGCTCGACAGCTTCTGGGTCGGGTCCATCGCCGTGCTGGTCGCCACCGGTATATACACGGTGCTGGGCGGCATGCGCGCGGTGGCCTACACCGAGGCGATCCAGACCGTGGTGCTCGTGCTGGGCTCGGTGCTGGTGACCATGTTCGGCCTGGCGAAACTCGGCGGCTGGGGGGAACTTCGTGCCACGTTGTCATCCGACATGTTCAATCTGTGGAAGCCGCTGATTCCGGCGGGCATGCAGGGCACCTGGGCGCCGGTGAAGGAGGCCGGGCGCATCGCCTGGTATTTCAAAGGCAACTTCCCCTGGCTGGGGATGCTGATCTGCGCCCCGGTCATCGGCCTCTGGTACTGGTGCACCGACCAGTACATCGTCCAGCGGGCCTTGGGCGCGCCCAACGAGCAGCAGGCCCGCCGCGGCTCGATCTTTGCCTCGTTCCTGAAGCTGCTGCGGGTCTTCATCTTCATCATTCCGGGCATGATCTGCTTCGCCCTGGCCATCAGCGGCAAGGTGCCCGCGTTGCAGCAGATCCTGACCACCCAGGGCGGCAAGGTGGTCGCGGACCGGGAGGCGGCCCAGGCGGCGTTCCCGCTGCTGGTGGCGTACGTCCTGCCGCCGGGGGTCCGGGGCATTGTCGTGGCG
>JBJKRD010000409.1:0-4729 GCA_046704925.1 Opitutaceae bacterium
GATTTCGCCCGGAGCCCGCAGGGCCAGCGAGTCTTCCTCTTTCACAACAATGGCAACGGTACCTTCACCGACGTCACCCTGAAGGCCGGGATCCGGGGATTGACCCAGGGTCACTCGGCCATCTGGTTCGATGCCAACGGCGACGGCTGGCCCGACCTGTATGTGGCCAACGACTTCGAGACACCGGACCGCTTTTATCTGAACAACGGCGACGGCACGTTCACCGATGTGGTCGGAGGGCGCCTCCCGCACATTCCGTACTTTTCCATGAGCGCCGATTTCGGCGATCTGAACAACGACGGCCGGACCGATTTTTTGGTGGCGGACATGCGCGATCACACGCGGCGGGGGTTTATGGCCGGCATGGAGGAGGTGGGGCGCGGCCTCTGGCAGATGCCGGGCATCCCCGAACTCGTCCCTCAATACACTTGGAACGCCGTTTACCTCGGCACCGGCACCGACCGCTTCCAGGAAATCGCCCACCTGCTCGGCGTGGAGGCCACGGGGTGGACCTGGGCCGCGCGCCTGGCCGATCTCGACGACGACGGACGCGAGGATCTTTTCTTCACCGCCGGCATGATCCGCAACTTTGTCGACGCCGACCTGGTCGAGCGGCAGAACCTCGCGCCGACGCTGGAGGCCCGCGTCCAGGTGTGGAAGGACGCTCCGCCCCGGCGCGATCCCACCCTGGCCTATCGCAATCTCGGCGGGCTCCGGTTCGAGGACGTTTCCCGCGCCTGGGGCCTGGACCATCGCGGCGTGTCCTTCGGATGCGCGATTGTCGACCTCGATGACGACGGCGACCTCGATCTTGTCTACGCCAACCAGGACGGGCCGCCCACGGTGATCCGCAACAACAGCTCCACGGGCCACCGGGTAATGTTCAAGCTCGACGGCCAGCCGCCGAATCGCGACGGGATCGGCGCCGAACTGCGTCTGGAATCCGCCTCCGGGATCCAGGTGCGCCAGCTCTACCCGGAGCGCAGCGTGGTCACGAGCGAACCGCCGCTCGTGCATTTCGGTCTCGGCAACGACACGCTCATCAAGCGGCTCACCATCCGCTGGCCGCTGGGGGACACGCAGGTGCTGGAGAATCTGCCGGCGGACCGGTTCTACACCATCGACGAACCGCCCTACCCCGGCGGCGTGCGGCCGCACCGCCCGCCCGCTTACCGCCACGCCCCGCCGCCGGCGGACGCACTCTACCGGGAGGACGCCGCGGCGCGCGGCCTGAACTACGAAAGCTCCGTCCGCCCCTACGACGAGCTCGTCCGCCAGCCGTTGCTGCCGCGCCGCCTGAACGGCCAGGCGCCGGCGGTCGCCGCGGCCGACGTCAACGGCGACGGCCGGGACGACCTTTTCATTTCGGGCGCCGCCGGCCAGGACGGCCGCCTCTATTTCGGCCAGCCCGACGGCACCTTCACGCCGGCGCCCACCCAGCCCTGGGATAACGCCAAGGGAGCCGACGACGTCGGTGCGTTGTTTTTCGATGCGAACGGCGACGGGCACCCCGACCTGCTGATCGTGGCGGGCGGGGTGCAGGACCAAGAGGGCGATTCCCGCCTCGACAACCGCCTCTACCTGAATGACGGACACGGCGATTTCCGCGTTGCGCCCGCGGATACGCTGCCGCGCGACGGCGAGAGCACCACCGCCTGTGCCGCCGCCGACTTTGACGGGGACGGCCACGTCGACCTCTTCGTCGGCGGCCGTTTGGTGCCGGGCAAATGGCCGGAGATCCCGCGCAGCTTCCTCTACCGCAACGAGGGTGGCCGCTTTGTCGATGTCACCGACGCCCTGGCGCCTGGCCTCCGCCGCGCCGGCATGGTGACCGCCGCCGCCTGGGCCGACCTCGATCGCGACGGCCGGCCCGATCTGGTGCTGGCGCTGGAATGGGGACCCGTGAGGATTTTCCACAACACCGGGCACGGCTTCGAGGACGTCACCGAACGCACCGGTCTGGCGGATCGCACCGGCTGGTGGCGCGCGCTGGCGGTGGCCGACGTCAACGGCGATGGCCGGCCCGATCTCATCGTCGGCAACGTCGGCCGGAACACCAAATATCACGCCTCCGCCACCGAGCCCGCCGTGCTTTACGCCGGCGATCTCGACGGTTCCGGGCACCGGGCGCTCCTCGAGGCGCAATACGACACCGATGGCCGGCTCTATCCCGTGCGCGGCCGCAGCATGCTGGCCCTTTCGTTCCCGTGGCTGCCGCGGAAATACCCGACGTATGCCGCTTACGCCCGTGCGACGGTGGACGAAATCTTCCCCGCGGCGCATCTGGGGGCCGCCACCCGCCTCCAGGTGACCGAGCTCGCCAGCGGCATTTTTCTGCAGCAGGCCGACGGCACGTTCGTGTTCGAACCGTTGCCGGCTGAGGCCCAGATCGCTCCGATCAACGCGCTCCTCTGCCGGGACTTCACCGGCGACGGCATCCCCGACCTGCTCTGTGTCGGCAACGATTTCGGCCCTGAGCCCTCGACCGGCCGGTTTGACGGCGGCGTCGGACTGCTGCTGCGGGGCGACGGCCACGGCGGGTTCAGGCCAATGTCGCCGGCGGAGAGCGGCATCGTGGTCGACGGCGACGCGCGCTCCGCCGCGGCGTTGTCGCCCCTCAGACCCGGCGAAGGCCCGCGTCTGGTCGTCGGTCAAAGCCTGGGACCCGCGCTCCTTTTTGAGCCCAACCGCCAATGACCACCGGCCCCGCGCCGCTGTACGCCGCAGCCCTTCTCGTCGCGTCAATCCCCGTGGCCCTTGCCGAGGCGCGGGCGGATGCTCCGCCCATTCCTGCGCGTCCAGCCTACCGGTTTCTCCGCGGGCAGGAAGACTGGTCGGTGGTGCCCCGCCTGGCGGCGGCGGACGTCGATGCAACGGATCCACTGAAATACCTGCGGCTGACCCCGGACGGGGCGGATTGGGCCTGCTTCGGCGGTGACTTCCGTGCCCACGTCGAAAGCTGGAACGACTTCAATTTCGGCGCGCCCGTCGGTACATCGCACGACGACACCTTCATACTGGCCCGCCTGCGGGCGGACGCGGACCTGCATCTTGGCGAGCGCTGGCGCATTTTCGGCGAGCTGAAGAGCGCCTTTGCGTCGGGCCGGGATCTACCCGGCGGCGTACGTCCGGTTGACCAAGACAAGTTTGAGCTGCAACAGCTCTTCGTGGACCTGCGATTCCGCCTTGGCGATCGGGCCTCGCTCGTTCTGCGCCCCGGCAGGCAGGAATTCAGCTTCGGGGCCCAGCGGCTGGTCAGTCCGCTGCCGTGGGCCAACTCCCTCCGAACCTGGGACGGCCTTTCGGCCGTGGTGTCCGCCGGCGGCTGGACCGTGACTTCGTTCGAAGCGGAGTTCGTGCCCGTCGTTGCGAACGGCGTCGGGCGGGCCGACCACCACGAACTGTTCGGCGGCATCTACGCGCATCGAACGGACCCGGGCGCCCGGGGCGGACCCGAACTCTACGTTCTGCGCAACGACTGGGCGGCGTCGCACACGTTCGATGGCACGACGGGCGCCGATCGCCGTTGGACGCTCGGGCTGCGCCGGTGGGGAAAGTTCGCACCTTCTGCGGGCTATGATGTCGAGCTCGACTGGCAGTCCGGCCGCACGGGGCCGGGCCGCGTGTCGGCTTGGTCTCTTGCCAGCCAGGTCGGCTACGAGGTGCCGGCCGCCAAGGTGCTGCGTCTCTGGGCCGGCCTCGACTGGGCGAGCGGCGATCGCGACCGCGGCGGCGGTGTGCAAACCTTTAACCAACTCTAACCGCTCGGCCACGCCTACCTGGGCAAGTTCGACACCATCGGGCGGCAGAATATCGTCGACGAGAGCGTCGGCGCGTCGTGGAAGGCAATCCGGCGGCTGGCGCTCAATGCAGAGATGCACGATTTCCAGGCCGATTCCACCCGCGACGCCATCTACAACGCCGGCGGTGGCGTGGTCCGCGCCGGCGGGACCTACCGCGCACGGCAAATCGGCTGCGAAGCGGACCTGACCGCTGTGTGGACCGTCACGCGGCATATCGCCGCGGAAGGCGGAGGCGGCCATTTCTTTCCGGGGGAGGCGATCCGCCAAAGCGGCCCAGCGAGCCCCATTGACTTTCTCTATGTCGGAACGACGTTCACGTTTTGAGCTCCCGCCATCATTGACCGGCCCGCCGGCTAGATCCACCCCTGCCATGACTCTCCGCCGCCCCGCGCCGAAACAACCATGGACACCTGCCGCCGCCGGGCGAGGCCGCGCAGCTCGGATCGGCGCCGCGTTCCTGGCCGGCCTTTCCCTGTTGGGCGCGGGCACGCGAGTTGTGGTCGCCGCGCCGGCGGATCTCGCGACCGACCCGTCCGCCTTCGTCCGGGCGCAGGCTGCGAGTCCGGTGCATTGGGAAACGTGGAACCCCGAAACCCTGCGCCGCGCGCGCGCCGGCAACCAGCCGGTGTACGTTTTTCTGGGAGATCCTCTCAGCGAATTGAGCCGCGCGACGTGCGCGCAGTCTTTCGGCGACGCCACCACGGCGGCCTACCTCAATGAGCACTTCGTCTGCGTGCTCGTGGACCGGGAGGAGCAACCGGCACTGGCCGCCGCGGCCCAATATTACCTGCACACGGTGAAACAGACCGGCGGCTGGCCCGCCCACCTCTGGCTCACGCCGGAGCTGCAGCCCTACGACGGAGCCGGCTATCTGCCGCCGACCCAGGAATGGGGCGCGTTGAGCTTCCCCATCGTCATGCGCCGCG
>JBJKRD010000410.1:0-5936 GCA_046704925.1 Opitutaceae bacterium
GAGCCAAAGCCCTTCGACTTTGCTCCGGGCCTCATGCGCTTCGCCAATGGCCCAGCTTGTCGAGGGGCTTCAGCGACGGCTGGCGAGCCATGGCCGACAGGTAAACCCCGACCCACCCACCGTCGGCTTCGGCGGGGGCCGTCGACGCGCTTATAAGCGCGCGCGAGACTCCGTGGTGGCCAGCGACTCATCTTGTGGGTCGTTGCGGCCCTCAAAAAAATCCTCGCGGGCCGCGAAGAACTCGACTTGCAGCAGGGCAAAAGGCGCAGGGGAGGCGACCGCCGGGCGGTTGATCGTGACCGACCAAAAACCCGCGCGGAGCGCGGGTTCCACCCGGGATCTTGATGTCACAGGGCGCACAGAGGCGGGGTGGGAACACTGAGGCATCAGGCAGCCACGTGGGCGCACGCCATTGGCCACATGAGGCGCAAAAGGCGCGGAAGGGGGGCGGCCGTTCCGTTGCGGATCCGGTGCCTTGGCTGCTTAACGCTTAGCGCTTACAGCTTAAAGCTCCCGCGGTACTACCTCTTGTGCCTTGTGTGGCTATGGATGGCCGCATGAGGCCCAAAAGACGCAGGGGAGGCGGCAGTTGGGCGGGCTGAATGTAACCGACCGAAAACCGGCGCGGAGCGCGGGTTCCACCAGATGGCTGGAGGACGGAAGTCGCGGGATTTTTTGTGACTCTTGTGCCTCTTTGCGGCCAGTGAGATCGTCGCGGCCGGTGCGAAGGGCACGGGCTCGGGCGCGGGTTCCACCCAAAAAACAGCCCCGGCATTGCTGCCGGGGCCGGTCGAAATCCGCTTAAAGCCTATCGTTTGGCGCTTGGAGCTGGTTACTTCTTCGCCTTTGCCTCGGTCACCGCTGCTTGCGCCGCCGCCAGCCGGGCCACGGGCACCCGGAACGGCGAGCAGCTCACGTAGGCGAGCCCGAGCTTGTGGCAGAACTTGACCGAGTCGGGGTCGCCGCCGTGCTCGCCGCAGATGCCGAGCTTGATGTCGGGCCGGGTCCTGCGCCCTTTCTCCACGGCGATCTGCATGAGCTGGCCCACGCCGGTCTGGTCGACCGTGGCGAACGGGTTCCGCTTCACGATTTCCAACTCGGCGTAGTGGGGCAGGAACGAGCCGGAGTCGTCGCGCGACATGCCCAGGCAGGTCTGGGTGAGGTCGTTGGTGCCGAAGCTGAAGAACTCGGCGGTCTGCGCGATCTCGTCGGCGGTGAGGGCGCCGCGCGGAATCTCGATCATGGTGCCGACGGCGTAGGAGAGCTTCACCTTCTGCTCGGCCATGACCTTGCGCGCGACCTCGTGGACCACCGCCACCTGCAGATCGAGCTCCTTCTTGAAGCCGACCAGCGGGATCATGAACTCGGGCTTGACCTTGGTGCCCTCCTTCTGGACGAGGGCGGCCGCCTCGAAGACGGCGCGGGCCTGCATCTCGGAGATCTCCGGATAGCCGATGCCGAGGCGGCAGCCGCGGAAGCCCAGCATGGGGTTGTACTCGTGGAGCTGGTGGACGCGCTGCGACACCTTGTCGACGCTGACCCCGAGTTTCTGCGCGAGCTGGTTCTGCGCCGCGTGATCGTGGGGCAGGAACTCATGCAGCGGCGGATCGAGGAACCGGATGGTCGCCGGGAGGCCCTTCAGGGCGCGGAAGATGCCGACGAAATCCTCGCGCTGGTAGGGGAGGAGCTTGGCCAGGGCGGCCTTCCGCTCCTCGGTTTTCTCGGCGAGGATCATCTCGCGCATCGCGTCGATGCGGTCGCCCTCGAAGAACATGTGCTCGGTGCGGGTGAGGCCGATGCCGGTGGCGCCGAAGGCGACGGCGTTGCGCGTCTGCTCCGGGGTGTCGGCGTTGGTCCGCACCTGCAGGCGGGTGGCCTGGGCGCACCACTTCATCAACTGCTGGAAATGGCGGAATTTCTCGGTCTGCCGGGCGCCCGCGTCGTCGTGCAGCAGGCCCGCGATGATCTCCGACGGGGCGGTCTTGATCTCGCCGGCGTAGACCTTGCCGGCGGTGCCGTCGATCGAGAGGAAATCCCCCTCGGCGAAGGTCCGGCCGCCGACGCTGATCGTCCGGGCGCGATAATCGATTTCGAGAGCGGCGGCCCCGGCGACGCAGACCTTGCCCATCTGCCGGGCGACGAGGGCGGCGTGGGAGGAGACGCCGCCGCGGGCGGTGAGGATGCCCTCGGCCGCGATCATGCCGCGCAGGTCCTCGGGGGAGGTCTCGATGCGGGCGAGCAGCACCTTTTCGCCCCGGTCGGCGGCGGCGACCGCGCGCTCGGCGTTGAGGTAGACGCGCCCGGAGGCGGCGCCCGGTCCCGCGGGCAGGCCGGTGGCCACCGCGGTCGCCTTCTTCACCTCGGCGGTGTCGAACACCGGCGCGAGGAGCTGGTCGAGCTGGTCGGCCGGATTGCGGAGGATCGCGGTCTGCCAGTCGATGAGTTTCTCCTTCACCATGTCCATGGAGAACTTGAGCGCGGCCATGGCGGTGCGCTTGCCGTTGCGCGTCTGGAGCATGTAGACGTGGCTGTCCTCGATGGTGAACTCGAAATCCTGCACGTCCTTGAAGTGCTTCTCGAGGTTGGCGCGGATGCGCTCGAGCTCCCGGTATGCCTGGGGCAGGTGGTTCTTGAGCTGCAGCACCGGTTCGGGGGTGCGGACGCCGGCGACCACGTCCTCGCCCGGGGCGTTGATCAGGAATTCGCCGTAGAACTCCTTCAGGCCGTTGGCGGGATTGCGGGTGAAGGCGACGCCGGAGCCGGACTTGTCGCCGGTGTTGCCGTAGACCATGGCCTGGACGTTGACCGCGGTGCCCCATTCATGCGGGATGTTGTACTTGCGGCGGTAGACGATGGCGCGGTCGTTCATCCACGAGCCGAACACGGCGCCGATGGCGCCGTCGAGCTGGTCCCAGGGATTGGCCGGAAAATCGTGGCCGGTGCGCTCCTTGACCAGGGCCTTGAACCGCACGACGAGCTCCTGGAGGTCGGCGGTGTTGAGCTTGGTGTCCTCCAGGTCGCCGTTGCCGTAACGCTCCTGCTTGAGGCCGCCGATGACCGTCTCAAAAGGCTCATGGTCCTCGCCCGGGCGTTTCTGGACGCCGAGCACGACGTCGCCGTACATCTGCACGAAGCGGCGGTAGCAGTCCCACGCGAAGCGCTCGTTGCTGGTCTTGCGGCCGAGGGCGGCGACGGTGTCGTCGTTGAGACCGAGATTGAGGATCGTGTCCATCATCCCCGGCATGGAGTCGCGGGCGCCGGAGCGGACGGAGACGAGCAGCGGGTTGGTCAGGTCGCCGAACTTCTTGCCGGTCTGCTCCTCAATGGTCCCGACGCCCTTCTCGACGAGCGGCTGGAGCGACGGCGGGTAGGTGCGCTTGTTCGCGTAGTAATAGGTGCAGACCTGGGTGGTGATGGTGAAACCCGGCGGGACGGGCAGGCCGTTGCGGCACATTTCGGCGAGGCCGGCGCCCTTGCCGCCCAAGAGGGGGCGCATGGTGCCGTTGCCGTCGGTCTTCTTGCCGAACAGGTAGACGTATTTGGAGGCCTTGGCGGCCGTTGATTTCTTCGCCTTGGCGGCGGATTTCTTGGCTTTGACTTTGGCGGGCATGTTATGAGCGATTAAACGGCGGATCAGCGCAGTGCGAACGCGTAAAGAGTATCCATCGCAATACCCGTCGCGGAACCTGTCAACGATGGAGAGGGCGGACGGGCGATGTGACGCGACGGGATTCTGCTTTGGGCCGGCGGCCGCGAAGAGGGACGGAGGATTTCGCGTAGCGCTGGCATCTGGCCTGCTTCGACGATTGAGGCAGGCCGGAAGCCTGCGCTACTTGTCGCATCTAGTAACCTGGAGGGGTGGTGCGAGACAGCGCTTCACAGATGTCCCGCACGAACACTGATTTAGCGTGGCCCGGCAAGCCACTCCCGGGTGGAACCCGTGCTTGTTCGCTCGCCGAAGCACGGCGAAGGCGGCTGCGGGCCTGCGCGGAGCCCCTCGGCTTCGCTCGGGACGGGCGCCGGCCCCACCCGGGCTCGCGTAGATGAGGCACCGGCGCCGCGCTTTCGTCTTGGCGGAGACCATCCGGCGTGGGAGGCTGGCGCCGCCCTCCGCCATGCATCCAGCGACATCAGGAGAGCCCGAACCCGTTTATCCGCATGAGAAGCGGATGGGCTTCCTCGACCATCTCGAGGAGCTCCGGTGGACCATCGTCAAATGCGTGGGGACGTTCGCGGTGTTCGTGACCCTGATCGCGATCTTTCTCAAGGAGTTCGCGTTCGTGCTCAACTGGCCGCTCGAACAGGTGAAGGGCGGATACCCGCAGATCGCGCCGCAGCTTGTCACCACGTCGCCGATGGCGGTGTTTTCGGTGATCATCCAGATCTGCGGGCTCGGCGGCCTGATCCTCTCGCTGCCGCTGTGCCTTTACTTCATCGGCCAGTTTGTGGCGCCGGCCCTCACGGCCCGGGAGACGCGCCTGCTGCTGCCCGCCGCCGTGATGGCGACGGGGCTGTTTCTGCTCGGCGCGGTCTTCAGCTATCTGCTGCTCGTGCCAAGCACGATCCGCGTGTCGATGCAGTTGAACCAGCTTTTCGGGTTCCAGGCGCTGTGGACCGCCGAACGCTACTTCTGGCTGGTGGTGGTGCTGGTGCTGGGCATGGGGGCGGCGTTTGAATTTCCGCTGGTGATCGTGATGCTGGTCCACCTGGGGTTGGTCGACGTCGCCCGCCTGCGCCGCTGGCGACGGCTGGCGGTGCTGCTGTTCTTCATCGTGGCGGCGATCGTGACCCCCACGCCCGACCCGTTCAACCAGTCGCTGGTGGCGGTGACCCTGTACGCGCTCTACGAGGTCTCAATCTTCATCGCCGCGCGCATCGAGCGGCGGCGGCGCGCCGCGCCGGCCGGCTGAGCCGGGTCCGCCCGGTCACGACTTCTTCTCGGCGCGCTGCGCGTCCAGCACGACCCGGAACATCTGCAGGCCGAGCCAGAAAACCGCGGACATGCACGAGGAGCCGACGGCGGCCCAGAACCAGATGTCGAAGGGGTTGTTTGAGGGCACGTGACCGGTGAGAACCCAGGTGAAAAAGGCAAACACCGAGAGCGTCATGACGGCGTCGGCCGCGAGGCGCCGGAATCTGGCGGGCTTCTGGGCGGGCTCATCCATGTCCCTGCGAACTAGATTCAGGCGGGCCGAATTGTCCAACTGATTCTGCCCGCCGCCGGCCCGGAGGGCGGCACCGCAACTCCCGGGCCACCGCAACCGGGCGGGGATGGCCAATGTCACGTGCCCGGGTCGTCCGACCCGCGGGCTTGCGGCAGCCCTCCGGAGACGAAGCCGCGCCCCTACCGCGGCAGGGCGGCGGCGGGCTGGGCCGTGGGCACGAACACCTCGACCGCGTCGGCACCGGCGATCGGCTGGGTGCGCCCGCCGTGCCGGCGGAAGATGGACAGCATGGGTCCGTTGTCGGTCTGCACCTGCGCGCGCAGGTGGTTCATGCCCCGGTGCCGGGCGGCGCGGAGCAGCGCGCGGAGCAGGGCGGTGCAGATCCCGAGGTTGCGCTTGGTCTCGCGCACCACGAACGCCATCTCGGCCGACGGACGGTCGGCGTCCAGCAGGTAGCGGCCCACCGCGTGCAGCACCTCCTCGCCGTCTTCGGCCGTCTCAAACACGCCGAGGGCCAGATCCCGTGACTGGTCGACTCCCACGAGATGGCGCGCGCGCTCGGGGGTCATCTCGGCGATGCGATAGCCGTAGCGCTGGCGGATCGTCTCCCCGGTGTGGGAGTTGAAAAAGGAAATGAGGCGCGCCTCGTCGGCGAGACCCAGCGGGCGGAGCACGTAGGGGCGGCCGCCGAACATCGCGGGGTGGGGGCCGAGGTCCCGCGGGTCGTCGCAGGGCGGCGGCGCCGGCGGAAAGGCGGTGGCGGGATTGAAG
>JBJKRD010000411.1:0-9127 GCA_046704925.1 Opitutaceae bacterium
GTCGATGCAGTGAGCCGCGTGGCGGAGGGCGTGGCCCGGGATTTCAACAACCTGCTTTCGATCGTCGTCATGTCGCGGGAGCTGTTGATGCGTGAACCCCTCGCGGGCAATCCGCGTGCCCAGCAGCTCTTGAACGAGATCGGTTCAGCCGCCGACCGGGCTGCATCGTTGACCGCCCAATTGTCGGTGATGGGCCACCGGACCAACGGAACGGCGCCGGCGGTCGACGTGAATGCCGTCCTCCGGGTGCTCGCGCCCCTGATCCAGCGTCTGATGGGAGAGGGCATCGAGGTGAAGACGGTGATGGAGGCGGGCCCGTGTCTCGTGAAGGCGGATCCGTCACGCCTCGAACACGTTATCATGAACCTGGCCGTCAACGCCCATGAGGCCATGCCGGGCGCCGGGCACCTGACGGTGGAGACCCACAAAGTCGACCTCAACGGAGTCCGGGCCAACGGCCAGCCGGCCCTGCCACGGGGTTCCTATGTGCAACTGGTGATCGCGGATGATGGCGCCGGCATGAGCGAAGAAACCAAGGCGCAGATTTTCGAACCGTTCTTCTCCACCAAGACCTCGGGCAACGGCTCCGGTCTGGGATTGACGACCGCGGCCGGCATTGTGAAGCAGGCCGGCGGGCACATTCTCGTGAACAGCGAGCCCGGCAAGGGCGCCTCCTTCAGCATCTACCTGCCGCGTCTCGACGGCTCCAACGGCACGGCTCCGCCACCGACGACCGCCTTCGCGCTCCCGACCGGACACGAGACCATTCTCTTGCTGGAAGAGGATCCGGCGATGCGGCAGTTGAGCCGCATGGTGCTCGAATCGTGCGGCTACACGGTGCTCGAGGCGGAGAATGGCGCCGGCATCCTCAAAGCTGCGGGGAACCACGCGGGCGAG
Source organism: Opitutaceae bacterium (assembly GCA_046704925.1). Classification (GTDB taxonomy): domain Bacteria; phylum Verrucomicrobiota; class Verrucomicrobiia; order Opitutales; family Opitutaceae; genus Fen-1467. The sequence continues at coordinate 898 of JBJKRD010000411.1, forward strand.
ATCGAATTGCTGGTCACGGATGTGGTGACGCGGCAACTCGACGGTCGGGATCTTCGGGACGCCCTGCGCAAGCAGCGCCCGGTGCTGAAGGTTCTTTATATGTCTGGCTACACGGACGATGTCGTCGGGACCGGAGGCTTGGCGGAGGGCGACTGGGCATTCCTCCAGAAGCCGTTCACGCCCGCCAGCCTCGCGAACAGAGTCCGTGCCGTGCTGGACGGCCCGCGGTCGTAGTTCAGCCTTGCCGTGCATTTTTCACGGGCGCGGGGTGGGAAGGAACGGCTGCGGGTCATTGCAAATGCAAGTCTCCGGCGTATCGGGCCGGGCGTTATGCCCGGTTCGTTGTCGTGACATTCCCCATGCCTCCGGCGGGTGCTAAACCCGGGAACCCGGCGGTCGATTTCCGTACGAAGCATCGAGTTACCCGGGATATGCCCATCCGCAGCAATCGTTTTGCCGGGAAGAGCCCCCTTGTTCGCCCGGAAGAATGAGACTTCCGGTCCGATTCACCCTGGCGATGGTCGTGCTGGTGGTCTTTACGGCCGCCACGACGGGCCTCGTCACGTATTGGTTCCTGAAGGCGGGCGGTGCCGGCATCCAGACTCCGCCGACGCCGGCCGCCACCGTCGGCTCCGCCGAGGCCGGCCCCGGAGGGGTTGGAGGCTTGGCGGATTCGCCGGCCGTCGTCCGTCGGGCGGTCCTCATCGCCGGGATCGTTTCGGTCCTGCTGGCCGTGGTCCTGGCGGCACGCATGTCGCGCTGGCTGACGCGCCCGCTGGCGGAGATGAGTTCCGCGGTGCAGGCCTTTGCGCGCGGCGAATCGGTGCCGTTGCCGACTCGCGATCCGGGACCCATCGGCGCGCTCGCCCGGGCGTTCTCGCAGATGACCGCCGACGTTCGGGCCAAGACGGCCGCCCTCGAGACGCAGATTGAAGAGCAAAGGCGTGCGGAGAAGACGCTGGGGGGGCTGATCGTGGCCAATCCGCATGCCATCGTTGTCACCAACGACCGGCGCGAGGTGCATCTTGTCAACGAGGCGGCCGTCACTCTGTTTGGCCGGCCGCGGGAGGAGTTGCTCCGGCAGCCGTTTCCCTTCGCCCTCGAACCGGGAAAGACGACGGTGGTGGACATCGTGCGGGGCGATCACCGGCGTTCGGCGGAGCTCTGTGTGGGCGCGGTCGAATGGCGCGGCGAGCCGGCGCTGCTGGCGATTCTCACCGACACGACCGAGCGGACCAAGCTCGCCGAGCAACTCCGGCAGGCCCAGAAACTGGAGGCGCTCGGGCGGCTGGCGGGCGGGGTGGCCCACGATTTCAACAATCTGCTCACGATCATCAACATGTCGATGGACCTGCTGATGAGCGATTCGCTGGCCGGCTCCCCGCGCGCCCAGCAACTGCTCACCGAGATCCGGTCGGCGGGCGACTGGGCCGCGTCGCTCACCGCCCAGTTGCTGGCGTTCAGCCGCAAATCGGCCAGCGCCCCGCGCGCCGTGGATCTCAACTCGGTCGTGCGGGAACTGGAGCCGCTCGTGCGGCGCCTGCTCGGCGAACCCATCGAGGTGGCGACGGTCCTCGATCCGGCCCTCGGGCTGGTGAAGGCCGACCCATCGCACCTCGAGCAGGTGATCATGAATCTCGCGGTCAACGCCCACGACGCCATGCCGAACGGCGGGCACCTGACGCTGGAGACGCACACCGTCGAGCTCGACGAGGCCTACGCCCAGGCGCATGTGGGCATCGAGCCGGGGTCCTACGTGCAACTCGCCGTGTCGGACACCGGGTCCGGCATGACCGCCGAGGTCAAGGCGCACCTGTTCGAGCCGTTCTTCACCACCAAGGGGCCGGAGCGGGGTACGGGTCTGGGATTGTCGACGGTCTATGGCATCGTGACCCAGATGGGCGGCCACATCACCGTCTACAGCGAACCGGAAAAAGGGACGACCTTCCGGGTGTACCTTCCGCGCCGGATCGCCGGGATCGGCTCGACGCCCAGCCAGCCGCAGCGCTTCGAAATCCCCGTCGGCGACGAGACCATTCTGCTGGTGGAGGACAACGCGACGATCCGGCAGCTCACCCGCATCGTGCTGGAATCCTACGGCTACACCGTTCTGGAGGCGGAGAACGGCCTGCGCGCACTGGAGGCGGCCGGCGCGGCAACGCGCCACATCGACCTGGTGATCACCGACGTGGTCATGCCGCGGATGGGCGGACGCCAGCTCGTGGAACGCCTGCGCGCGGCGCGTGGCGCCCTGCGGGTGCTGTACATGTCGGGTTACACGGACGAGGTCGTGGTGCGCTACGGCGAAATCCAGGCCGGCGATCCGTTCATCCAGAAACCCTTCAGTCCGGCCGGCCTGGCCAACAAGGTCCGGCTGGTGTTGGACGAGCTGCCGCTGTGACCGGCGACCGGTCCGCCGGCCGGCCGCGCCCCTGAACTTCAAACCCAAGACCCAAAGCTCAGCCGGGGTCATGCATTATTGCCGCCACCACGATCGAAAAGAGGAAGATCACCTGGTGTAAGGCTGGCGCTTGGCCTGCCCGCCGAAGCCTGTGGCGAAGGCTGGGTCGCCACGCCGAATTCTTCAGTCGATAGGCGGCTCGCCGGCCAGCGGCGGCCCTACATCCAACTGCCTGATTCCGTATAGAACCCATGACGCGGAGCGCGGCCGCTTGCCTTTGCCATGGTCCTGCGCACCGTGCCGGATGAAGATCGGCATTTTGGGATCGGGAGCCGTGGCGCAGGCGTTGGGCGCTGGGTTCCTGCGGCACGGACACGAGGTGACCCTGGGCACGCGCGATCCGGCGAAACTCGCCGGCTGGAGGAAACAGCAGCCCCAGGGTCGGGTGGCGGGTTTTGCGGACGCGGCGAAATCCGCCGAGGTCGTCGTGCTTGCCGTCAAGGGAACGGTGGCGGCCGAGGCCTTGCGCGCCGCCGGGGCGCCAAACCTCGCCGGGAAGGTGGTGATCGACGCGACCAACCCGATTGCCGACGCCCCGCCGGTCAACGGGGTGCTGAAATTCTTCACCAACCTGGACGAATCGCTCCTGGAGCGGCTGCAGCGGGAATTTGGCGCGGCGCGCTTCGTGAAGGCGTTCAACTCGGTCGGCGCGGCGTGCATGGTGAATCCGCGTTTCAAGGGCGGAAAGCCCACGATGTTCATCTGCGGCAATGACGCGGCGGCCAAGCAGACCGTGACCGGCGTCCTGGACCAGTTTGGCTGGGAAACGGAGGATTGCGGTGCGGCGGAGGCGGCCCGCGCGATCGAACCGCTTTGCATCCTCTGGTGCATCCCGGGCTTCCGGGACAGCGACTGGACCCACGCGTTCAAGCTGCTGCGCTGAGGCGGCGCCAGCGCTTCAGCGCAGATTGACGGGTAAGGATTAACGGGCAAGGTCGCGCGCGAGACCCTGCGTGACCGCACCTTAAACCTGAATCTCCAAACCAGACCGGCGCGGAGCCGTTCGGCTTCGCTCAGGACCGGCGCCGGCTCGATCTGCGGAAATAGCCACAGAACAATCGAGACGCAGAGGAGCGGGCGTTCCGCCTGAGCCTTCTGCGCCTCTTTGCGGCCAACCAGCGGAAGCTTCAAGCGGTAGGCGTTAAGGTCTACGCGGCCAAGGCACCGGATCCGCAACGACCGCTCCGCTTCCTGCGCCTTTTGCGCCTCTTTGCGGCCAACCAAACATCCGGCTCCGTGTTGTCGCTCCGCCTCTGTGCACTCTTTCTGGCTCCGTGTCCTCCGTGACCCAAGAAGCGTACTGGTGGAACCCGCGCTCGCTCGCTCGCCGGGCTTCAGCCATACCTTTTGGCCGATCCGACCGCGTCTTGACCGCCGTCAAGGCTGCCGCTGGCCTTCCCTGGTATCGTGGCAATCCGCCCATGAGTTTCACCTGTCCCCATTTCGCCATCGAGCGCGACACCTGCCTCCGGTTGCGCGCCGATTGCGTGCCGGGCCGCCCGGGCTGCGTGCTGGCTCGGAATTCGGTCTTCGCGGTGCCGGCCGCCAGGCGCCTCGGGCCGTCGCCCCGCGGCCGGAGCGTCAGGAAGTCGGATAGACGCCACCGTTCACCTGCACGGTCTGGCCGGTGATGAAGCCGTTGCGCGCCAGCAGCACGGCGACGTCGGCCACCTCCTCCGGCCGGCCAAGGCGCCCCACCGGGATCCGCTCCGGTCCGAGCCGCAGGTCCGATCGCACCATGTCGGTTTCGATCAACGCCGGCGCGATCGCGTTGGCGGTGATGCCGTCCTTCACCAGGCGCGCCGCGTAGGCATGCATCAACCCGATCAGGCCGGCTTTCGAGGCGGCGTAGTGCGGGCCGACCACGCCGCCGATGTTGGCCGCGACCGAGGATAGGAAGATCAACCGGCCCCAGCGGGCACGGCGCATGGCCGGCAGCACGGCGCGCGTGACCAGAAAGGCCGAGCGCAGGTTGACACGGATCGTCTCGTCGAACACCTCCGGGTCGACGTCGTCGATGGCGCGGGGTTGGGCGATGCCGGCGTTGTTGACCAGGATCGCGACGTCGCCGAGCTCCTTCGCGACCGTGGCCACCATGGCGTCGACTTGGGCGGCGTCGGCCACGTCGGCGCCGACCGCCAGCGCCCGGCCGCCGGCCCGGGTGATCGCGGCGGCGACTTCCTCCGCCGTGGCGCGCTGCGCGCGGTAATTCACCGCCACATCGGCGCCGGCCGCAGCCAGGGCGAGGGCGATTGCCCGCCCGAGGCCGCGGCTGCCGCCCGTGACCAGGGCGACTTTACCCGTGAGATCCGTCATGGTGAGAAACAATGCGGATCCTTCCGGTTGGCAACAGCGCGGGATCCTCCGCTTCACTTTCCCGCCCAGGCCGTCAGCGCCGGCTGCACCTGCAGGAATAGCCACAAAAGGCACAAGAGGCGCAAGAGCAGCCGGCCGCCCTGCGCCTTTTGCGCTGCTGCAGGTCCAAATCTTCGCGGCCCGCGAGGATTTTCTTGAGGGCCGCAAAAAGGCTCAAAGAGAGTCGCTGGCCACGACAGAATCTCTCGCGCGCTTATAAGCGCGGCAACGATCCCCGCCGAAGCCGACGGTGGGTGGGTCGGGGTTTACCTGTCGGCCATGGCTCGCCAGCCGTCGCTGAAGCCCCTCGACAAGCTGGGCGATTGGCGAAGCGCATGAGGCCCGGAGCAAAGTCGAAGGGCTTTGGCTCGGCCCGTCCAACCCACACCCGGCCGCGCCGTAGTCCGGAGGACGAAGGCGGGAAGAGCGGCGGCTGATCCCCGACGTGTCAACGGCCCGCGCCGAAGCCAACGATGTGTGGGTCGGGGTTTATCCCCGACGTGTCGGGCGTAAAGCCCGACCCACAGGAAGCCCCAAGGGCGACGGCCGGAGCATCATGGCGGCCACTCCCGAATGGGCATCCGGTTGCGGCGGAGCCGCGCTATGCCTTTTTGCGGCCAACCAGCGGAAGCTTTAAACCATAAGCATTAGGTTTTAGGCGGCCAAGGCACGGCATCCACAACAACCGCTCTCTCTCCTGCGCCTTTTTGCGGCCAACCGAACATCCGACTCCGTGTCCTCCGCGACCCAGGAAACCCACCGGGGGCACCCGCGCTCGTCCGCTCGCCGAAGCACGGCGAAGGCGGCCGCGCGGGTTCGCGGGCCATCCGCGCGTCCCGGCTTGACAGCGGATCCATTTTATTGGACGGTCCGTCCATTATGAAGGATGAGCCGAAAGCCGCCGCGGTGCCGGACATCAACGCCCGCCTCGCGGCCCGGGTGCGCGGGCTGCGCCGCGGGCTCGGCCTGTCGCTCGACGCGCTGGCCGCGAAGAGCGCGGTGAGCCGCTCGATGCTCTCGCTGGTGGAGCGCGGGGAGAGCAGCCCGACCGCGGTGGTGCTGGAGAAGATAGCGACCGGGCTCGGCGAGCCGCTGGCGACGCTGTTCACGGACACGCGGGCGCCGGCGAGCCCGGTGGTGCGGCGCGGGGAGCGGACGCCGTGGCGCGATCCGCAGTCGGGTTACGTCCGGCGGAACCTGTCGCCCCCGAATTACGCCTCGCCGATCCAGTTGGTGGAGGTGGTGCTGCCGCCGGGCGCCCAGGTGGCCTACGAGACGGGGGCGCGGGAGCCGGCGGTGCACCAGCAGGTCTGGGTGCTGGCCGGCCGGATCGAGGTCACGGTCGGCCGGGCGGTGCACCGGCTGGCGGCCGACGACTGCCTGGCGATGCGGCTCGACGCCCCGGTAGCCTTCCGCAACCGGACGCGCCAGCGGGCGCGGTACCTGGTGGCCATCGTGACCGGGCGGCCGGGGGCGCCGCGGAGGTGAGGGCATGAGCGCGATCCGCATCCGCTGTCCGGGAGCCCTCGACGAACGGGAAATCGCGGGCCTGTGCGACGTGTTGATCGACTGCGTGGAGGGCGGCGCGTCGGTGAGCTTCCTGCGGCCGCTGGCGCGGGACAAGGCGGCGGCGTTCTGGCGGGACGTGGCGGCGGGCGTGGCCCGCGGCGAACGCGCGGTGCTGCTGGCGGAGGACGAGACCGGGGTGATCGTGGGCACGGCCCAGGTGATTCTGCGCCTGCCGGAGAACCAGCCGCACCGGGCGGAGGTGGCGAAGATGCTGGTGCACCGGAGCGCGCGCCGGCGGGGGGTGGGGGCGGCCCTGCTGGTCGCGGCCGAGCGCCGGGCGCGCGCGGCCGGCAAGACGCTGCTGGTGCTCGACACGGTGACCGGCAGCGACGGCTTCCGGTTGTACGCGCGGCACGGCTGGCAGCGCTGCGGCGACATCCGGAACTACGCCCTCTGGCCCGACGGCCGCCCCTGCGGCACGACGATCTTCTTCAAGGCGCTGCCGGGTGGCACCGAAGCCGGAAGTGAGATCGAGGGAAGCGTGTTGGCTCCTCGCCGCAGCGAGTGAACCACTGATCGACACTTATCTTCACTGATTGCAACGCGTGCGATCCGCGCGCGATTGGCGGCCCCAACGGGGCCGATCGCCTGATCGGATTCAATCGAGAGCGGGAAGAGCAGGATTGATCCGCCGGTGGCGCAGCCGTCCCGGCTGCGTCTGTGGTCATCAGCCGTTCGCCGGCAGGAGCGGATCGATCCACCCGGTGGAGTTGATTTTGTCGTTCGGTTTTCAACCCAAAACCCAAAACTCAGAACTCTAAACCGAAGTCGCAGGCCTTCGCCCTTACCCCTTACTCCTTAAACCTTGCCCTTTACTCTCCGCCGCGGCGGAGCGCCCGTCGGATCCGCGCCAGCAAGCGGCGCTCGTTCTTCCGCGTCAACTCGTGCTCCCAAATCCGCAGCACGCGCCAGCCCTGCCGCCGCAGCGTGCGCGTCACCAGCCGGTCCCGCGCCTGGTTTGCCGCGATCTTCCTCCGCCAGAACGCCGAATTCCCTTTCGGCTTTTTAAAGTGCCGTGGGCACCCGTGCCAAAAGCAACCGTCCACGAAAACAGCCAGGCGAAATTCGGGAAAGATGAAGTCGGGTTTTCCAGGCAGCTTTGAGCCCCTCCGCCATCCTACGATTTGACACGTCCGGAGAATTCGAGCAAGTCGGAGCTCGGTGCCCTTGTTGCCTTTCCCGCGGATGAGCGACATCCGGAGGGAACGCTCTTTTCTTGAAAGGAAGTCCGGCATGGTGCCAGCCACAAACCCTAATTGGCCTCGTTCAACAGCCGGGCAACCTAGACGAGCGCAAGAAGTTCAACCAAATTCGCCTGATGTCGGCGCAGATTCTTCCTTATTTCGGCACATTTGGCCTCTGAAAAGACTATAGGTGTCGATGGCTTGGTCCGGGTCCGTACCATTCGGTGACCTGTCTCAGCCGTTTCCGAAATCTGATGTGCCAAGGCATTCCGGATCTCAATTACCTCATTGGGGAAGGCATCGAGGATCTTCTTGCAGGCGGCGACTTTCCTCGCCTTTTCCTCGTTCTTTCCGCCCTTCCTTAGCTCCGCCGTGTAGTCCCTTAGGATGCCGGTCAGAACCATATATTTCTTCGCACAGTCGAATAGATTTTCCCTTCCCAGGACGTGATCCTGAAAGGTCGCCTCCATGTCATGGAAGCACCTGCAGAGCACCTTTCCAAGTGAATGCTCCAAATCGATGGCATCGGCGACAATCCACCCGCGAAGTGTAGCTATGTCTGAAGATCTTTTGATCTTTAGCTCGATTAGATCCTAGCTGCGGGTCTTTGCGTCCGTGCGATCGACAAAAAAAACGCCGTCCGGAGGCGTCGCGAAAGACC
>JBJKRD010000412.1:0-11399 GCA_046704925.1 Opitutaceae bacterium
GCCTTCTGTTTACCCCCCCATCTGCGATGAACTACGGCTTCTTTGATGACCCCGCCAGGGAGTATGTGATCACCCGACCGGATACGCCCCGTCCGTGGAGCAACTATCTTGGCTCGACCGAGTACGGCGCGATTATCACCAACAACGCCGGTGGCTACAGTTTCTTCCGGAGCGCGATGAACAGCCGTTTTCTGCGGTTCCGCTCCAACGCGGTGCCCGCTGACCAGCCGGGCCGCTATCTTTACCTGCGGGACGGCGAAGACGGGGACTATTGGAGCCTGACGTGGCAGCCGGTGGGCAAGCCGCTTTCAAGATACAAATCTGTCTGCCGCCACGGCACAGCCTACACGGTCATCAGCTCGCGTTACGCGGGGATCGAGTCGGAAACCTGCTATTTTGTACCGCTCGGCCAGGCGTTCGAGTATTGGCGGGTCAGATTGACGAACCGGACGAAGCGGGTTCGTCCGCTCGCCCTGTTCACCTACTGCGAGTTTGCGAGCTGCTGGAACATGCCGAACGACCTCTACAACCTCCAGTACTCGCAGTTCATCGTCAAAGCCGATGTCACGGCCGACGGTCTTTTGGGAGTGACCTCGCATCCGTACAAGCCGTGGGATGGCCGGACGCTGGAGGGCTGTGACCGTACCTGGATGACGCTCGTCGGCGCACCGCTGGCGGGTTACGAGACCGTGCGGGAGCGGTTTTTTGGGAGCCTCTACAACACCTACGCCAATCCAGCCGCGGTCGCCGAGGGCCGCTGCTCGAATTTCCTCGCCGAGGGCGAAAACGGCTGCGGGACGCTGCAGGCGGATATCTCCCTGGCGCCGGGCGAGACCCGGGAATTGATCGTCATGCTGGGCCTCGGCACTCCGGAGTCGCACGGGCGGGCGGCTGTGGCCGAATTCGGCACGCCGGAACGGTGCGCCGCGGAATTGGCCAGACTCAAGGCCCACTGGCACGCGTTGCTCGATGCGATCAAGGTCCGGACACCCGATCCGGACCTGAATCACATGGTCAACGTCTGGAACGCCTACAACGCCCTGGTCACCTTCGCCTGGTCGCGCCATGCCTCGCTGATCTACAATGGCGAGCGCGACGGTTTGGGTTTCCGCGACACGGTGCAGGATTTTCTCGGCGTCATGCCGCTGATGAAAGGGGCGGTCCGGGAACGGCTCGAGCTCATGCTCACGGGGCAGGTGGCGACCGGGGGCGCCATCCCGGTGATCAAACCGTTCAGCCACCGGCCGGGCCACGAACGGCCGCCGCCGGATGAGGAATATCGGAGCGACGACTGTCTCTGGTTCTTCAATGCCGTGCCCGATTATGTGGCGGAGACCGGCAATTTGGAGTTTTATCGTCGGGTGTTGCCATATGCCGACAAGGGTGAGGCCACCGTGCTGGGACATTTGCGCCGGGCGCTCGAATTCAACCTCGAGCGCTCGGGGAAAAGCGGTCTGCCATGCGGACTGCGCGCCGATTGGAACGATTGCGTGAAGATGGGCTATCACGGCGAATCGGTCATGGTGGCCCAGCAGCTCCGCTTCGGGCTGGACACTTATGGCAAGATCGCCGCCCGTCTCGGCCTGCCCGCGGAGGCCGAATGGGCCCGGAGCGAGCTCGCGAGGCTCGAGGCCAGCATCCAGCAGGCCGCATGGGACGGGGAGTGGTTCCTTTGGGCCATCGGCGAGGACGGACACCGGTACGGCTCGAAGGCTGAGAGTGAGGGGCAGATCTACATCAACACCCAGGTGTGGGCCGTGATCGGCGGCGCCGCCACGCCCGAGCAGGCGCGCAGCGCGATGAATGCGGTGCGGGAACGCCTCGCCACGCCTTACGGCATCATGCTCAGCGCCCCTCCGTTTACGGACACGCCGCCGACGGTCATGGGCGGGGTCGTCTACAATCACGGGATCAAGGAGAACGCCGGCATCTTTTGTCACACGCAGAGCTGGGCCGTGATGGCCGAGGCCCTGCTGGGCGACGGCGACCGCGCCTATGAGTATTACCGCGCCTTCATGCCGGCGGCGTACAACGAGCGGGCGGAGTTGCGCGAAAGCGAGCCCTATGTCCACTGCCAGACCACCTACGCCCCCTGCAACCGGAATGCCGGCAAATCCCGCGTGCCGTGGCTGAGCGGGACGGCGGCGTGGAGCTATCACACCGCCGTGCAGTGGATTCTCGGGGTCCGCCCGGAACTCGACGGCCTGCGGATCGACCCGTGCATTCCCCGGACCTGGCCGGGCTTCACCATGCGCCGCGTTTTTCGCGGCCTGACGGTCACGATCGAGGTGAAGAATCCCGGCGGCGTCTGCCGGGGAGTCCAGCGCTTGACCGTCGATCGCCGGGTCGTGATGGGCAATTTGGTTCCGGTCGAGCGGCTCCGCGACGGCGCCCGCATCGTGGCCGTGCTGGGCTGATGGTCTCAACCGCGCCAGAGTTCCACCAGCACCACGACCGCCAGGATGATCAGGACGGCGCCGAAAACCCGCGGCAGCCAGGCTTGGGCCCGGGCGAGACGGCGGGCCACCGGCGGCGACTGCAAGGCCGCCACCACCAGGCTCCAGGCCGTCGCTCCGTGGATGACCACGGCCACCGGCAGCACGATCCGCCAGCCGATCGGCATGTCCGGACGCAACGCCTGTGCGAACAGGCTGACGAAGAAGAGGAATGCCTTGGGGTTGGTCAGATTGCACAGCAGACCTTCCACATAGCCGCTGCGCACGCCCGGAAAGCGGGTCGCGCCCGCGGCCGGTCCGCCGGATGCCCGGGAAAGCAGAGCGCGCGCTCCGAGGAACGCGAGGAATCCGGCACCGGCGATCTGGATGCCGTGCAGGACGGCCGGCGGGGCGGCCACCAGGCCAAGCGAGATTACCAACATCTGCACGGTCAGGCCCGTCGCGATGCCGCCCACGGTGCCCAGCGCGTACGACCTCGCCGTCCCCACGCTGTTCTTCACCACCAGCATGAAGTCTGGTCCCGGGCTCAAGAGTCCCAGCGTCAACACCAGCAGCAACCAGGCGAGATTGGCAAACATGGGGGCCGCCGGCAGCATAGTGAATGGGCGGTCGTTGCCGAGCGCCGTTTGCCGACCGGCCGCCGGTGGAATCTCCGCTGGCGTTCGCCCGGATTTTTGCCGCAATTCCCCGTCCTCGGACTTGAACGGCCGCATGATCCGGCTCGTTTTTCAGACGGGAGGTCCTTGGCATCCCTTGGACCAGCAGGCGGCGCTGGTGCAGAGCTGGCTTCCGGCTGACTGGCGGATCGTGACGGCGGTCGGCGCCGACGCATTTGACCGTCTCGCCGAGGCCGATCTTTTTGTGGCCGCCGGCCTGCACGGCGAGGAACTCGAAGAAGCCCTGCCGGCCGGGGCGTGGCAGGCCGCCCAAATTCCCGCACACGGCTACACGCGGCCCTCGGATCGGCAAAAGGACGCCTTCCGCGCGTTTGTCGCGTCCGGCCGCCCCGTGCTGGCATTTCACGGTGGGATCGCGAGCTACGCGGACTGGCCCGAGTACGGGCGGCTGCTCGGCTTTCGTTGGCTGAAGAGATACACGGATCACGCAGGGTATGGCCGCTGCGCCGTCCGCGTGGCGACGGATTCGCACCCGGTCGTGGCATCGGTGAGGGACTTTACGGTCGCGGATGAGCTTTACTTCAACGTGGTGGTGCCCCCGGAGATGCCGGTTCGGGTCCATGCCCGCGCACATCTTCTTCCCGAGGCCGATTTGCCGATGGTGGTGACGGGCGAGGGTCCGGCGGGGCGTTGTCCGGGTGCGGGCAAAACCGCCTTTCTCGCCAATGGACACTCGCTGGATTCCATGGCGCCGGCGGCCATCCGCCAGATCTGGATCGATACCCTCGGCTGGCTCCTCCATTAGGCAGGGAGGTCTCCCGTCCCCAGAGCCGGACGGGGCGCCGCGGACCTGCCGGACCGTACCGCCGGGGATTCCGCCTTGCCCGTCGCTGACCCGCTGTCACTTTTCGGATTGTCCCCAGGAGGGTGCCGCGCCCGGCGGTCGCCCGCCGTAATTCCTGGAAACGCCGCTCCAGCCGGAAATCCCGGCCGGGCGGCGCTTCCCCTGGTCCAGCCCACCTCCCATGCAATTTGGTTATTTCGACGACGCTGCCCGCGAATATGTGATCACGCGCCCGGATACTCCCCGGCCATGGTCCAATTACCTCGGCTCCACGGCCTACGGTGCGATCATCACGAACCATGCCGGCGGCTATTCGTTCTATCAGAGCGCCGCCACGGGCCGCTTCCTGCGATTGCGGTTCAACGGCATGCCGCTCGACCAGCCCGGACGCTTTTTCTACCTGCGTGACCGCGGCAACGGCGATTACTGGTCGGCCTCGTGGCAGCCCGTCGGCAAACCGCTCGACGGGTATCAGAGTGTCTGCCGGCACGGGACGGCTTACACGCAGGTCGAGAGCGACTACGACGGCATTCACACCGAGACGCTCTATTTTGTGCCTCTGGGCCAGACCTTCGAATATTGGCGGCTGCGGGTTACCAACCGGACGGATCGTCCGCGCTTGCTTTCGGTCTATACCTATTGTGAGTTCGCGAACCTTTGGGACACCTGGCAGGACCTCGTCAACCTGCAGTACTCCTTGTTCATCACGAAGGCGGAGCTCGAGGAGGGCGTTTTGGGTGTCACCTGCAATCCCAACCTCGCTTGGGACGGAAAAGACCTGACCGGCTGCAACCGAACGTGGATGGCGCTCCTCGGAGCCCCTTTGGCGGGCTGGGAGACGGTGCGAGAGAGCTTTCTCGGGGCCTATGGTGGCTATGCGGCGCCCGAGGCCCTGGCCCATCGGGCCGGCCGGCTCACCAACTTCCTGGCTGAGGGTGAAAACGTCTGTGGCACGCTGCAGGCGGACCTGGAGCTGGCTCCGGGCGAGACCCGCGAGTTGCGGGTGCTCTTGGGCATCGGCACGCCGGCGTCGCACGGTCATGCCACGGTGGCGGAATTCGGCCCGGCCGAGCGCTGCGCTGCGGAACTGGCCGGGCTCAAAGCGACCTGGCACGCGGATCTCGAGTCGATCGGCGTGCAGACCCCCGATCCCGATCTCGACCACATGGTGAACGTGTGGAACGCCTACAACGCGCTCATCACCTATGCCTGGTCGCGGTCGGCGTCGCTCATTTACAATGGCGAGCGCGACGGCCTCGGGTTTCGCGACACCGTTCAAGACATCCTCGGGGTCATCCCGCTTCTCCGGGAGCGGATCAGGCCGCGGCTCGAGCTGATGCTGACCGGCCAGCTCGCCAACGGCGGCGCCATCCCGGTGGTCAAGCCGTTCACGCATCGGCCCGGCCGGGAGATGCCGCCACGGGACGAGGACTATCGCTCCGACGACTGCCTCTGGTTCTTCAACACCATTCCCGCCTACGTAGCCGAGACGGGTGACGTTGACTTCTACGCCCGGGTATTGCCCTACGCCGACCACGGTGAAGCCACCGTGCTGGGCCATTTGCGGCGGGCGCTGGAGTTCAATCTGGCGCGCACCGGCCGGAACGGGCTGCCGTGCGGCCTGTCCGCCGATTGGAACGACTGCATCCGTCTGGGCTATCGCGGCGAGAGCGTGTTTGTGGCCTTCCAAGTCCGCTTGGGGCTGGACGTGTACGCCGGGATAGCGGAGAGGCTCGGCCTGCCCGCCGAGGCCGCCTGGGCGCGCGCGGAACTGAAAACGATGGACGAGAAAATCCAGCGGGTATGCTGGGACGGCGCGTGGTTTATCTGGGCCATCGGCGAGGATGGCGCCGTCTATGGCACGAAGAGTTTTCCCGAAGGGCAGGTATACATCAACACGCAGGTGTGGGCGGTGATAAGCGGCGCCGCCACGCCCGACCAGGCGCGCGTATGCCTTGAAACCGTCAAAGAACGGCTGGCGACCCCGTATGGAGTGATGCTCTGCGCCCCGCCGTTCGTGCATGCCAATCCCGAGGTTATGAAGGCGGCGTTGTTCAACAACGGCATCAAGGAAAACGCGGGCATTTTTTCCCACACCCAGAGCTGGGCGGTCATGGCGGAGGTGATGTTGGGTCACGGTGACCGGGCCTATGAATACTACCGGGCTTTCATGCCCGCCGCCTACAACGAGCGGGCCGAGCTGCGGCAGATCGAACCCTACGTCCACTGTCAGACCACCTACTCGCGCTACAACGCCAACGAAGGCCGGGCCCGCACGCCGTGGCTGTCCGGGACGGCGTCGTGGAGCTATTATACCGCCACGCACTGGGTGCTGGGCATCCGGCCCGAGATCGACGGCCTGCGGATCGACCCATGCATTCCCGCGGCGTGGCCGGGGTTCACTATGCACCGCCATTTTCGCGGCCGGGCGATCGAGATCGAGGTGCGGAATCGCGGGCGCGTCTGCTGCGGGGTGCGGCGTCTTGCCGTCGATGGCCAAACCGTTCCGGGCTGCGTGGCTCCGGCCGGGCTGTTACGCGATGGCTCCCGCATCGTGGCGGAGTTGGACTGAAATCCGGGGCGGAATCTGCCTTTGGAGAGGGCGCCGACGGACCCGATTCCTGCAGGCGTCAACCGGCTTGGTTTCGTCGGACGTCGTTGCGACGGACGCGGTTTCGGGCTCGCGCGGGCGCGGCGGGAACTGTCAGACTGCCGTCCGCACCATGACCCGGCGACTCGTTCTCGGCTTGACGTTCTTGAGCGCGATCGGGCTCGACGCGGCCCCGCCGGCGTCGATGCAGCGCGGGGGTGGCAAAGCGCCGGATCCGGCGGTCGTGCGCGGTTTTACGATGCAGGCGGAAAATGAGCTGCGAAATGATATCCTCCCGTTCTGGCTTCGCCATACCCGCGACCGGGAGCGCGGCGGATTCTTCGGGGAGATCAGCAACGATTTGGTGATCAACAAGGACGCGCCACGCGGGGCGCTGCTCACGACGCGCGTGTTGTGGACTTTCTCCGCGGCCTACCGCCGCTACCACGATCCGGATTACCTCGAAATGGCCCGCCGGGCCTATGCGGATCTGCTGGCGCGTTTTTGGGACGAAAAGGACGGGGGCCTGTTCTGGTCCGTCACCGCGGCCGGTCGCCCGCTCAACCCGGGGAAGATTCTCTATGTGCAGGCGTTCGGCATCTACGGTTTGAGCGAATATTACCGCGCCACCCACGACCCCACGGTGCTGGAGCACGCGGTCGCTCTTTACCGGACGGTGGAGGCGCATTGCCGCGACGAGGCCCACGGCGGCTATTTCGAGGAATTCACGCGCGACTGGACCTTGGAGCGAAATCTGCGCCGCAGCGTGATGGGCTCGCAGGCCCTCAAGTCCCAAAACACCCACCTGCACCTGATGGAGGCGTACACCAATCTGCTGCGGGCGTGGCCCGATTCGGGCTTGCAGCGGAATCTTCGCGCGCTGGTCGAGATCATGCTGACGCGGATTTTGAATCCGGTGAATCACCACTTGTGGCTCTTCCTCGACGCGGATTGGACGCCGAAATCGGACCATTTCTCGTTCGGTCATGATATCGAGGTGACCCGCCTGCTGCCGGAGGCGGCGGAGGTGTTGGGAGACCCGGCGTTGGTCGCCCGGGCGAAAACCGCGGCGCTGGCGACCGCCCGGGTCACGCTGGCTGAGGGCCTGGACGCGGATGGCGGGCTTCTTTCGGAGGCGGATCCCCGCGGTCTCACAAACACCACCAAGGAATGGTGGCAGCAGGCGGAAGCGGCCACCGGGTTCCTCAATGCCTACCTGCTGTCCGGCGATCCCCGATTCTTCCAGGCCTCCCGGCAAAGCTGGAATTTCATCACCACGCATTTGGTGGACCGGAAGCATGGCGAGTGGTACCGGGCGGTCCTGCGCGACGGGCGGGTGCCGCCGCATGAGCCCAAGGTGAGCCTGTGGAAGTGCCCGTACCACAACTCGCGGGCCTGCATGGAACTGGTGGATCTTCTGCGCCAGATTGGCGGGCCCGATCGGCCGGAGTGACGGCTGCGCGGCGGCGACGTCGCGCAACCCGACGGGGGCGGACGGCCCTCAGGCGCCCAGCGTCACTTCCACGGCGACTTCCTGCGTGGCCGGACCGGCCGGGGCTGGAATGAGGTCGCCGGGGATTCTCCGTCCGTCGACGAGCAGGGACTTCACCCCGCGGCATACCCCGTGGGGATTCTTCACCGTGATTCGATAGGTGGCGCCCCGAAACTTCCTTACCACGGTAAAGCCCTTCCACTTGCGCGGAACGCAGGGATCGACGCGCAGCCCGTCGAAATCGGGCCGGACGCCGAGGAGGTACTGGCTGGCAACGACGAACGACCACGCGGCCGTGCCGGTGAGCCACGAGTTTTTGGCCTCCCCCGGCGTGGGGCTGAGGTGGCTGGCGGTCATCTGGGCGTAGACGTACGGCTCGGAGCGGTAGACATCGTGATCCGGTTTGGCCGACGGGCAGATGCTGAGGTAATAGTCGAGAGCCTTTTCCCCCTCGCCGAAAAGCGTCCAGGCGATGTGGATCCAGGTGTTGTTGTGGGAAAACACCCCGGAGTTCTCCTTGTATCCCGGCGGATAGCTGGAGACTTCACCCAGCTCGACATGGTAGGTGGAATAGGGCGGCCATTGCAGGGCGCAGCCCAGGCCGCGCCGATAGAGATGGCGGTCCACTGACGCCAGCGCCTGCCGCGCGCGGCCGTTCGCCCGCCCGGCCCCTCCCAGCACGCACCAAGCCTGGCTTTCGATGAAGATCTTGCCTTCCGCGCACGCCTGCGAGCCGACGGGACGGCTCTCCGCGTCGAACGCCCGCGTGTACCACTCCCCATCCCAGGCGTGGGTCTCGACGCGGGCCAGCATCTCCGCGTGGTGAGCGTCGATGCGGAGGGCATCGGCTTCGCGCCGGAGCCAACGGTACAGCGCCGCGAGGTCGCGCGTGGCGTAGAGATACAGGCCGGCGATCATCACCGATTCGGCCACGTCGCCCTTGCCGGCGTTCGCGGTCGTCTGGAAGGACTCGTCGGGCTGGGTGGAGAAGCAATTGAGGTTGAGGCAGTCGTTCCAGTCCGCCCGTCCGATCAGCGGCAGACCGTGCGGCCCGCGGTTGGTGCGCGTGTAGGCGAGGGAAATTTCCAGGTGTTCGAGCAGCGAGTGCCGGCTGCCGGGCAGGTCGGCGTAGCCGGTCGGCTCATCCAGGATCGAGGCGTCGCCGGTCTCGCGGACATAGGCGCAAGTGGCGAGAATCAGCCAGAGCGGATCGTCGTTGAACTGGCTGCCGGCCCCGGCGTTGCCCTTTTTCGTGAGCGGCTGGTACTGGTGGTAGCAGGTGCCGTCGGACAACTGGGTCGCCGCGATGTCGAGGAGGCGCTGCCGGGCGCGATCCGGCAGCAGGTGCACGAACCCGAGCAGGTCCTGGTTGGAGTCGCGGAAACCCATGCCGCGACCGATCCCGGTCTCGTAACCCGAGGCGGAGCGCGAGAGGTTGAAGGTGGCCATGACCTGATACTGGTTCCAGACGGCGACCATGCGGCGCAGGTGCTCGTTGGGCACCCGGGGCGCCTGATAGATGGAGAGCAGCTCATCCCAGCGCCGTTTCACGCCGGCAAACGCGGCATCGACGGCCGTGGGGTCGGCGTACTTCGCGAGTAGTTCCCGCCCGCGGACCTTGTTCATCACCAACGGCGCGTCGAATTTTTCCCGGTCGCCCTGGTCCACGTAGGCCAGCAGGAACGCGCACGTGGTCTCCGCCCCCGGTTTGAGATCGAGGTTGAGCTGCAGGGCGCCCACCGGATTCCAGCCATGGGCGCGGCTGTTGGTGCAGCGGCCCGCCAGCACGGCCCGGGGATCATGCAGGCCGTGGTGGACGCCGACAAAGGCGTCGCGCGACGTGTCGTAGCCGTCGACCGGACGGGTGCAGCCGAACAGGGTGTAGTGGTTCCGGCGCTCCCGGTATTCGGTCTTGTGGTAGATGGCCGAATCCTCGATCTCCACCTCGCCGATCGAATAGGTGCGCTGGAAGTTCGTCATGTCGTTCAGGGCCTCAAAAAAGCAGAACTCGACAAAGGCGAAGAGCGTGAGCCGCTGCCGCCGGTGCGAGCGGTTGCGCACCGCCACCCGCCAGACCTCCAGGTTCTCACCGGGCGGGATGAACATGAGCTGTTCGACCTCGACGCCCCGTTTGCGGCCGGTGATGCGCGTGTACCCAAGGCCGTGGCGGCATTCGAAATGATCGAGCGGGGTCCGCACCGGCTTCCATCCCGGGTTCCAGACCGTGCGGCCCTGCTTGACGTAGAGCAGCCGTCCGTCGGCGTCCATCGGGTTGTTGTTGTAGCGGTACCGGGTGAGCCGGCGCAGCCGGGCATCCCGCCAGAAGGCGTAACCGCCGGCGGTCTGGCTGCAGAGGCCGAAGAACTCATCCTGCCCGAGCACGTTCAACCAGGGCAGCGGCGTGTCCGGGCGCGTGATCACGAACTCGCGGCTCCGGTCGTCGAAATATCCGTATTTCATGATGGCGTGGGAGGGGAGGAGTTGGTGGGAGCGGCGATGCCGGCGCGGAGCGGGCAGCCAAAGACGTCGCCAAGCCGGTCGGCCAGGGCGGAACCCCACGGGCCACGCGCGGTTGGCGCTGGCGCGAAGCCCGGCTCAGGAAGCGCGGGCCGGCCGGCGTTGCAGGAGGCTGGACTGACCGGTGCGCAGGGCCGCCCACTCCATCGCGACGACAAAGGCCGCCGTGAAGAGCAGGTCACTCGCCAGGGTGTTGCGGAAGAAGTACAGCGTCGGCGGGAACTGCGGATGCCCGAGCGTCATCGCCTGCCACCAGCCGGCCACGGTCTTGGCGTAGAACGAATCGCCAAAGAACTCCACCGTGTTGGTGACGACAAAAAACAGGAGCGAACCGCCCAGGCAGCCCGCGAACAGATTCACCCAGTTCTTGCGACGCGCCACCAGCACACCCAACCCCAGCGCCGCGGCGAAACACCCCGTCCGCGCCAGCATCCCGGCCGCATCCCAGCTGTAGCCGAAATGCACCGCGTGGTAGTAGTCGAGGTAAAGATCGGAGGCGCCCAGGGCGATGAACGGAACCAGCCACAGCCAGCGATTGCGGAAATAAACGGCGCCGCAGAAAGTGAGCGCCATGAGCGGCGAAAAGTTGACCAGCTCCGGATTCCAGGCCGCAACGATGCGGTAGCCGGCGGCCAGAAGAATGAGGGCGATGGCGGTTCTCATACGTGGCGGCGATTGTGGCGCCCGGGTCCGGAAAGGACAGCAAAAAGTTGCCCGCGACCCCCGGACGGAACGTCATTTCGTCGGTGCGGCGGCACCCGCCGGCGCCCGCCGGAGATGCAGCACCTGCTGGTCCTCCTGGCCGCCGATCTTGACGGCGAGCGTGAGGTCCAGCGCGTCGTAGTTGTTGTCGAAGTTCGACAGCATTGGATCCACCGATCCC